>SLQH01000438.1 GCA_007131555.1 Planctomycetota bacterium
CGGGCGCCCTGCCGCCGGTCTGGCTGGTTCTTGAAGATGGTATGGGAACCGCGCGTAGGCACGCGGGCCAAGGCCCGGTGCTCCGTGGTGGTGTTGTGATAGGCAATGGGTATTGGCGAGTCCGGAGCCGCAAAGGCCAAGCCAAGCTATGTGTCAGTCTATTCCTTACAGGCTCCTAGAATCCCCGGAGCGCCCTATCTTCGTCGGCTAGCTTATGATCGTGTCGCACACAACCGCCGCAGCACCTCGCCGTAGAGGCGGATGCGCTTGTCACCAAGCTGGGGGACGGTACTGAGGTCGGCGGCGCCATGACGGGCCAGGTGCTGGAGGGCGCGGGCCGGCAGGACGGTCTGGACCGGCAGATCGCGGCGGGTGGCCTCCTGGCGGCGCCAGTCCTTGAGGCGGGCCTCACGGGGGCGCTCGGCGGGGTCCGGCTGACGGCTCGGGGGCAGTTCCGGCAATGGCGGGGGCTGGCGATGGGCCTGACGGATGACGTCGATGAGGGCCTCGCCCAGTTCCCGCAGGACCCAACCCGGCAGGCGGACCCGTTTGAGACTGGAGAAGTTGGTGGCTCCGCGGCGCGACAGTTCGACCAGGGTCTGGTTGGACAGGATCCGGCCGGCCGGCAGATTGCGGGCCGCAGCCTCGCCATCGCGCCAGGTGGCGAGGGCCAGGGCGATACCCCGCTGGGCGGTGGTCAGGGCGCCAAAGCCAGGCAGGAAGCGGATCTGTTCCGGGGTCCAGACGCTGCGGTGGGCATCAGTGTCCATGACTGCCTGGCAGGCGATGGCCATCTCCTCGACCAGATCACGAGCCCTGATCTCGGCCTCCAGGTGCTCGACCAGGCTCGGCAGGTGGCGGACGTCGTCAACCGCATAGTGCAGGGCCTGGGGATCAATCGGCCGGGTCGCCCAGTTGTAGGTGCTGTGTCCCTTGGGCAGGCTGATCCCGCACAAGCGCTCAACCAGGGTGCCGTACCCGGTCCCCGGCAGGCCCAACAGGGTGGCCGCCTGCTGGGTATCGAACAGCCCCCCCAGCGCCAGGCCGTAGTCGCGCTTGAGGCAGGCCACATCGTACTCGCCGCCATGGGTGTAACAGGGCTGGCCGGGATCGGCCAGCGGACCGGCCAGGGCCGCCAGGACCTGAGAATCATCCGCCAGGGCCAGGGTGTCGATGAGGGCCAGATGGCCGCCAATGTTGAGCTGGATCAGGCAGATCTGCTCACGATAGGCATACATGGAGTTGGATTCGGTATCGAGGGCGATCCACGGTGCCTGGTGCATCCGCTCAGCCAGGGCAGCAAGCCCGGACGGGTCATCGATCCATTGCCAGTCCGGAGGCGATCCGGGTGAGGGAGCATCGTTCATGGCTGGCATTGAAGCATCCCGCAGCGCCCTGTCGAGCGGGGATCGGCCGTCCTCGCGCCCGGGAAGACCATTCCCGCAACAGCGGTGTTGCGAATTGCGGCGCCGGGCTTGCAGGACCGCTTCACTGCCCTGTCTACATCCACGCAAATGATCTTTTGGTGCTTATATAGCACTGCTCGTCAGCGATGGTACACGATGTGCGTTACATCTGGCAACCCAGCCTGTACGGCAGGGCCTTGCGGAGCCATTCATCATGCTGGTGACCCCTCGCGATCGCAATCTGGCTGCTCTGCTGGATACCGCCGCCCTGCGGGCTCGGATCCATGCTGAGAACATCGCCCATCAGAACACGCCCGGCTACCGCGCTCGGGCGGTGCGCTTTGAGGAGGCCTTCCGTGAAGCCCTGAACCGGGGCGACATGGCCGGGGCGGCCCAGGTCAGGCCTGAGGTATACGAACCGCGTAGCACTATGGTCAACAACGACGGCAACGACGTGTCCGTGGATCGCGAAGTGACGCTGGCCTCACAGAACGCGGTCCTGTACAATGCCTATGTGGCCATCCTACGGGGTCGAAAAAACCTGATGGATACCGCCATCGGGCGAGGAGGAGCCTGATCATGCCGGTGAACGGACTGTTTCGGGGCGTGGATGCCTCGGCCAGCGCGATGCGGGCCGAACGCCTGCGCATGGCCGTGGCCAGCGAAAATCTGGCCAACGCCGGCAGCACCCGCCGTCTCGATGATGGCAAGCCCTATGCCCGCCAGCGGGTGGTCTTCCGTGAAGCCCTCGACCAGCACGGGCGGCCCAGTGGCGCTGTGGACACCACCATCGTCGATCAAGCCCGCTATGCCCAACGCTATGAACCGGACCATCCTGATGCCGATCCCGAAACCGGCATCGTGGTGGCCTCAGATATCGATCCGATCCTGGAACTGACCGATCTGATGGTCGCCTCCAGGGCCTATCAGGCCAACATCAACGCCATCAAGGGCCTCATGCGCTTGCATGACCGCGCCCTGAGCCTGGGAGACCGCTGATGCCCACTCCACTTGATCCCGCCCGTCGTGCTCTCGGTGGCCTGCCGCCGGTCAACAATCCAACCAACAATCAGGCTGGCGCGGCTGGTCGTACGGCTGACGGCAAGACCTTTGCCGACACCATGCGGGCCTTCGTCGATCAGGTCGATGATACCCAAAAGCATTTCGACCAGGCCATTGAGGCCGTTGAACGGGGCGAAACCGACAATCTCCATCAGGTGATGATCGCCCAGAACCACGCCCAGATGTCCCTGCGCCTGGCGTCCCAGGTCCGTGACCGGCTGGTTGAGGCCTACAAGGAGGTGATGCGCACCCAGATCTGATGATCCGGGCCGCCTTGCCACCATCCGCCCCTGCCTGCTTGACGAGGAAATCCCATGGCGACCGTCCTACGCCAACTACAATCGATATGGCAACGCCTGGAGACTCCCCAGCGCGCCACCATCATCCTGGTCGGCCTCGGCCTGATGGCGATCATTGCAGCCGTCTTCTACGGGGCCAGCCAGCCGGACTACACGGTGCTGGCCAGCGGCCTGACGCCCAGCCAGAGCTATCGCATCGCTGCCGAACTGGACAACCAGGGCGTCGCTTGGCGGATGGTCGACAACGAGACCGCAATCCTGGTACCCGGTCGCGACCGCTACCGCCTGCGCAATGATCTCGCTGAAAAGGAACTCCTGGGCGATGGCAGCCAGGGTTTCGAAATCCTTGATACCACCGGCTTCGGCACCTCCACCTTCCTTGAGCGCAAGCGCTTTGACCGGGCTATCGGCGGTGAGTTGGAACGCAGCTTCACCGAACTGCCTGGGGTACGCAGCGCCAGGGTTCTGATCGTCCAACCACCACCAAGCCCCTTCCTGGATGATGAACGCCGGGCCTCGGCCTCGATCAAGCTGCAGATGGAACAGGGACGACGCCTGAGTCAGCGGCAGGTGGCCGGCATTGTGCGCCTCTGCGCCGGAGCGGTGGAAGGACTGACGCCTGACCGGGTCCAGGTGATGGATGACAGCGGCCTGCTGACCCGTGACAGCGAAGATCCTCTGGCCCATGCCGCCAGCAATGCCCTGGAGGCCCGGCGGGCCATGGAAACCCATCTGACCCAGCGGGCCCAGGAGATGCTCGACCGGGTGTTGGGCCCCGGTCGCAGCATGGTCAGCATCGCCACTGATCTTGACTTCACCCAGCGCAGCGCAGCCGAAAGTGCCCCCACCAACTCGGTGCTGCTGCGCCAGGTCGGCCGGACCAGCGATGAAAGCACCCCGGTCCCGGATCACGGCGGGGTGGCCGGCACCGCCCCCAATGTCGAAGCCCCCGGCGGCGGCGGCGGCACCCCTCGCAATGCCACCCGGATGAGCGAAGACGACACCCGCGAATTCGTGGTCGGCAAGCGCACCACCACCCGCCAGGATGAAGTCGGCATCCTGCGCGGCATGACGGTCAGCATCTGGCTTGATCACAAGACCGTCACCGAAACCGTCGAGGAGGAGGACGGCACGACCAGCAGCGTCACCCGCCGTGAACCCTATGGTGAGGAGGAGCGCAGCGCCTTTGCCGACATGGTCCTCAATGCCATCGGCTACCACGCCGCCCGTGGAGCCCAGCGGCAACGCCATCCTGACCTGGACATCGACAGCCTCTTCTCATGGTCGGTCTCCAACCTGCCGATGCACGAAACCCCGCAGCCTGAAGAGCCCGCCCAGGCCGCCATCGCTCAGTTCGCTGATGGCCCCTGGCCGCGCTATCTGCTGGCCGCGGTGGTGGCCATGGTCCTGCTGATGGTGGCTCGCGGCCAACTGCGCCGCAGCCACGATGCCTGGGCCACCCAGCAGGCCCGCATGGAGGAGGAGGCCAGGGCCACTGCCCAAGCCGGCAGCCATGACCCTGAACGTCAGCAAGAGGAACAGGCCAAGCAGCGCATCGCCCTGCGAGACCGGGTCCTCGAACGGGTCCAGCAGGATCCCAAGGTAGTGGCCCAAGTGCTGAAGAACTGGATTCGTGATGCCTGACCCAGCCAAGACCGAAAACGATCAAGAGGAGCAGATCTCCGGCCTGCGGCGGGTCGCCACCTTTTTGCTGGCCTTTGATCCCGACACCGCCGGCAGCATCATGCGCCACTTCGACGACCGCGATCTCAACGTGGTCAGCGAGGAGATGGCCCGTCTGGGCAATGTCAGCGCCGGTGATATCGACCATGTCCTCCACGACTTCGACCAGAGTGACACCAGCATCTCGGCCGAACCGATGCTGATGGAGATGCTGCAACGGGCCCTGGGGCCGGAGAAGGCCCAGGCCCTGATGGAACGCATCCGCCGCCGCAGCGTGACTCGCGACCCCTTCCGCTCGTTGCGGCGTTTGAGCATGAACCAGTTGAGAACAGTGCTGGCTGGCGAGCATCCCCAGGTCCTGGCCCTGGTGGTCAGCTACCTCGAACCGCAGATGGCCTTCGACCTCTTGCGCGGCATGGACGAAAGTCTGCGCTACGATGTGGTCCGACGGGTGGTATCGACCGAGGACATGCCCTATGAGATGGTCCAGCAGATCGACGCCATCCTTGAAGCCCGCGCCCATGAGGCAGCCTCCGAGAAGTCGTTTGGCGAGCGCAACCGCTTCCAGACCGTGGCTCAGATGCTCAACTACGCCGAACCGGGCCTGTCCAAGGCCATCATGGAACGCCTCAACAAGGACATGCCGGAGGCCGCTGGCGAGATCCAGGCCCTGATGTTCGTGTTTGACGACCTGGTATTGGTCGCCGACCGCGACATGCAGAAGATCCTCGGCGAAGTCGACAAGGAAGACCTCGCCCTGGCGCTCAAGACAGCGGCCGCCGAGGTCCGCGACAAGCTGCTCAACAACCTCTCAAAACGGGCCCGCGACAATCTCCTGGAGGAGATAGAAGTCATGGGGCCCAAGCCCTTGAGCGATGTCGAAGAGGCCCAGAAGCGTATCGTCGAGCATGTCCGCGCCCTTGAGGAACGGGGCGACATCCTGATCAACCGTGGTGGCGGCGAGGAGTTCGTGTGATGGCCGTCCTGCGCTCCCGCAGTCTTGACAGCAATCCCTGCGTCATCGCCAATCCCGGCGTGGCCCGGTCGTTGGATGCCTGGCAACAGCGCATCAACGCCGCCCATGAGGCCGGACGTCAAGCGGCTGAAGCGGATCTGAAGGCTCAGATCGAGGACCTTGCCAAACGCGAACAGGCCCTTGAACAACGCTGTCAGCAGGCCAAGGAACAGGCCGAAGCGGAAGCGGAAGCACGCTTGGGCACGGCCATCAAGGCCGTTGCCGCAGCCGCGCAACAGATGGCCACCCTCCATCAAGAGGCCATCCGGGCCGCTGAACGCGATATTGTCGAGATGGCCCTGACCCTGGCCGCCTGCGTCCTGCAACAACGCATCGACACCGATCCCCAATGGCTGGAACCGGTGGTAGCCCACCTCCTGGGCATGGTACCGGATCGCCATCGGGTCAGCCTACGCCTGCACCCCCAGGACGCCGAACAACTGCAGCAGGTCATCGGCGGCCTGGGAGCCCAGGCCGGTATTGAGGACCTTGAGGTGATCGCTGCAGAGGGCGTGCCCCGTGGCCACCTCACCGCGACCTCGGGTGGCACCACCATTGATGCCGGCGCTCCTGGAGCCTGGCAACGTCTGGGGGAGATCTGGCGCCAGGCGGCTCCACCGGCTGAGGCCCGCTGCGACACCGCCAGCGACAATACCGGGGAGGGCTCACCATGAGCGCCCTGGTCGATCACTACACGGCCCTGCTTGACGGCCAAGACGGATTGCTGCTCGGCGGCGAGGTACGGCGCGTGGTGGGGCTATCAGTCACAGCCGGTGGCCCAGCCGTGGCCGTTGGCGAGATGTGCCGCATCCATACCCGCTCCGGGTCCCAGCAGGCCCTGGCGGTCGGCTTCAAGGAGCAGGAGATCCTCCTCCAGCCACTGGGCAACCCAGCTGGCATCCGCCCCGGTGATCGGGTCGAAGCCTGTGGCCATGGTCTGGAGATCCCGGTCGGGCCCGGCCTCATCGGTCGGGTCATTGATGCCCTGGGCCAGCCCCTGGACGGACGCGGACCAATCGCCGGACGGTCGCGACGCCCCGTTGATGGCCAACCGCCACCAGTAATGGGACGGCCACCGATCAACAGCATCCTGGAGACCGGCATCAAGGTGGTGGATTCCCTCTTCACCTTGGGTAAGGGCCAGCGCATGGGCATCTTCGCCGGCTCTGGCGTCGGCAAGTCGGTATTGCTGGGCGAAATGGCCCGCCACGCCCAGGCCGATGTCAACGTCATCGCCTTGGTCGGCGAGCGAGGCCGCGAGGTCGGCGAATTCGTCGAACGCATCCTGGGCCCTGAGGGCCTGGCCCGCAGCGTGATCCTGGTCGCCACGTCCGACCGACCGCCTGTGGAGCGGGTCATGGCCGCCCTGGCCGCCCATGCCATTGCCGAACACTTCCGCGATGCCGGCCTCGACGTCCTGCTGATGATGGACTCCGTCACCCGCCTGTGTCATGCCCAACGTGAAATCGGCTTGGCCGCCGGTGAGCCGCCCACGGTGCGCGGATATCCACCCAGTGCCTTCGCCATGCTGCCCGGCCTGCTGGAACGCGCCGGCACCGCTGCCGGCGGCAGCATCACCGCCCTCTACACCGTCCTCATGGATGCCGATGAAGAGGCCGACCCAGTCGCAGACAACCTACGGGCGATCCTTGATGGCCACCTCTATCTCAGTCGTGAGATGGCCGGGCGGGCGATCTTCCCAGCGGTCGATCTGACCCGCTCAGTGAGCCGGGTGATGGTGGACATCGTCAGCGAACGTGACCAGCGCTGGTCCCTGCGGGCCAGGGAACTCTGGGGAGAATATCATCGCATCCGCGAACTGGTGGAAATCGGTGCCTATCAGACCGGCAGCAATCCCGAGGTCGACCAGGCCCTTGACTGTCAGCCACGCTTGGTGTCCTTCATCAAGCAGGGCATCGGCGTTGGGGTCAGTCGTGAAGAGAGCCTGGAGCTGCTGGCCGATGCCCTGGGGCCGGCCCTGATCACCCAGATGTCGGCAGGAGCTGAGTCATGAACCAGTATGACCGACTCCTGGAGCATCTGCGTCACAAAGAGGACCAGGCCCAGCAGGTGCTGGGGGCCATCCGGCACCGTCGTGCTGATCATCAGCGCCAGCGGGACGTCCTGGCTGAGCAACGGCGCCAGGCCGTGTCCAGCGCCAACCTGCATGAACGCGAGCAGCTGACCCACTACTGCTGGCATCTCTCAGGTCTTGACGCCGCCCAGCAGGCCGCCATCGCCACCCTTGAACCGGCAGAGGCCGAGGCCCAGAAGATGGTCATCGCCGCCTATCGACGGCGGCGCAGCGTTGAGCACCTCGCCACGCGGGCCGCTGATCGGCAACGCCTGCGGGCCAATCGTCGTGAGGCCCGGCAGATCGACGAAGGGGCCGCCCGAGCCTGGCTGGAGCGTGCATCATGAACGGCTTCACCCGCACCCTGTTCATCGGCCTGGGCGTCCTGTCGATCCTGGCCGTGACCTTTGCCGTCACCCTGTTCGTCCTGTTCATGACCAGTGACGATGCCCGCAGTCGCCTGCGCAACATGGTCATCTCCGCAGAAGAGCGCCGGGCTCTACAGACCTGGCGGCAGCGTGAAGATGAAGCGCCGCTGCTGCCGGCCCGACGGGATGCCCAGGGTTATGAGGCAGCCCTCAATGAAATTGCCCAACGGATCAATGAGACCAGGGTCCGCGAGATGGTCGAACAGCTGTCGCAACGCGAAGCCGCGCTTGAAGAACGGTCCCGCTATATCGATCAGCGCGAGGCCGAACTACGTCTGGCCCAGGGCGATCTGCTGCGCCTGCAACGGCAGCTGGAAACCCTGCGTCGGGAGCTCCGTGATACCCGACACGAGCTTGACCGACGTCAACAGGACTTCGCCGCAGTGCAACTCGACAATCACCGCCAGATCCAGGTACTCAGCGATGTCGAACGGGCCAGGGCCAGGGAAATGGCCGAGACCTACGCCATGATGCGCAATCCCTGGCAACAGTTGCGGCAACTCGCACCCCGCGACATCGCCCGCTTCCTGGCCCTGATGGAACCCAAGCGGGCGGCCCGCATCCTCGACATGGCCGTGGCCGATGTCGAAATGCCGGGCGTGTCGACCCGTATCCATGGCGCCATGCTGGCCCTCGACCTGGATGGCACCAGCGGTGACCAGACCCGACGACTGGCATCGCTGTACAATCTCATGCGACCGGCCCAGACCCTGCCCTTCCTGGCCACCAGCGAACCCGATGAGGTCGCCCGCATCATGGCCGCCATGGAGGCTCGTCCCCGGGCCGCCTTGCAAGAGGCCCTGCACAGTGATGACCCGGAGCGGGCCGTCGCCGTAGCCCGGGCCATGGATCGCATCAATCCTGAGCGGGCCGGAGCACAGCCATGATCGCTGTCACCAAGCTCAACCAGGAGGAACTGGTCATCAATGCCCGCCAGATCGAAAGTGTCGAGTCCTGTCCCGACACCCGCATCACCCTGATCAATGGCAAGCAGCTCTACGTGCGCGAGAGTCCCGATGAGATCATAAACAGGGTCTGGGTCTGGCTGCGCAGCATCGCCACCAGCCTGCCCGGCGACGAGGAGGATTGAGGCCATGGATCCGGCAACCCTCGGCGGCCTGCTGCTTGGTGTCACCCTGCTGCTGCTCGGCATCGGCCCGGCCAATCTCGAATACTTCATCGACCCTGGTTCGATGGTGATCGTACTCGGCGGCACCGTGGCCGCCCTGCTGATCAACTACCCGCTCAAGAGCGTCCTGGCGATGATCGGGGTGATCAAGAACACCTTCAGCTTCACCTCCACCGACCTCAACGAGGTTATCGAACGGATGGTCGAGTTCGCTTCCATCGCCCGCCGCGATGGCCTGCTGGCCCTAGAGGAACGCCTTGGAGAATTGCAGGACCCCTTCCTGCTGCGTGGCATCCAGATGATCATCGACGGCGTGGCTCCGGAAAGCGTGCGCGCCATCCTGGAGATCGAACTGCAGCAGATGGCCAGCCGCCACAGCTACGGCAAGGGCATCATTGACAGTGCCGGCGCCCTGTGCCCGGCCTTCGGCATGATCGGCACCCTGATCGGCCTGATCCTGATGCTCCAGAACCTTGATGATCCCAGCGCCCTGGGCCCCGGCATGGCCATCGCCCTGATCACCACCTTCTACGGGGCAGTCACCGCCAATCTGGTGTTCATCCCCCTGTCCGGCAAGCTGGGAGCCCGTAATACCGAGGAGGTACTGTCGCGCCAAGTGATGGTGGAAGGCGTGCTGGCCATCCAGTCGGGCGAGAATCCCAACGTCATCCGCGAACGTCTCAAGGGCTTCCTGCCCCCGGCTGACCGCCCGGCACCGGAGGACAAGGGATAAGTCATGGCCATTGAAGAAGAGGATAATGGCGGCCCGGAGACTCCGGAATGGATCGTCACCTTCACCGACTTGATGTCGTTGTTGCTGACCTTCTTCATCCTCCTGTTGACCTTCTCAACCCCCCAGGTCGAACGCCTCTTCGAACTGCGAGGCAGCATCCGTGACACCTTTGGCATCTTCCGTGGACCACGCGATGACCGCGACAGCGTCACCCCGCCCAGCCCCATCCGTCAGGGCCGCGAGCATCGCAACCCCAACGCTCCGGCGGTACCGCCGCGCTTCCTGCCCCTGGAGGAACGCGATCCCAACGAAACCCTGATGCGCCTGCGCGACCAGAGCGGCGAGGCCATCATCTGGGAGCGCATCAACGAGGGCTATCGCATCTTCATCCGAGACGCCGTGCTCTTTGCGCCGGGCGAAGAAAGCATGTCCAGCGACTCCTTCTCGCGCCTGGCCCGGGTCGCCAGGGCCCTGGAACACATGCCGCACCGCTTGGTGGTGGTGGCCGATGTCGGCACCGATGAGCGCTCCCTGCTTGAACGCCGACGCGTCGATCCGATGGACCTCGCGATCCGCCGAGCCGTGGCCCTGAGCACCCGTCTAGTGCGAGAACACGGCGTCAACCCGGCCCGTCTGGCGGTAGCCGGCTACGGCCCGGATGACAGCACGGTCCAGGCCCAGGGCCAGGCCTGGTTCATCATCACCGACGAACGTCGCTTCGGGAGGCCCTGACCATGGACCTGCCCAAGGAAGAGAAACGCGGCGTACCAGCCTACATGGTCAGCTTCGGTGACATGATCACCCTCCTGCTGACCTTCTTCATCCTCCTGGTGGCCATGGCCGACACCCAGGACGCCGGCCTGGTCGGCGTGGGGCGTGGACCGCTGATCCCGCATATCAATGCCAAGGGTCAACCCGGCATCATGCACGGTCGTCTTCATCACGATCGACTCGACTACAAGCGTGATCTGTGGTGGATCCCCAGCCAGGAAGGCTCTCCCGACCAGTTGGAACAGGTCACCGAACGCCTGCGCGAAGAGTTGCAGGTTCGATTCAAGCCCCAGGAAGCCCAATTGTCATATCAGCGCGATCGCATCGCCTTGCGCCTGCCGATCCGCGTCCATCATCTCGATGGCCATACCGAGTTGCATGCTGATGCCAGGGCCATGCTGACCATCGTCGCTGAAGCCATGCGCGGACAACCGGAACGGCGTGTGCGTATCAGTGGTGATGTGCCCGCCGGCAGCGGTCTGGGCATGGAATTGTTGGAAAGCGCGACACAAGGACGTCTGGTGTTCAACGAGCTGGTCTGGCAAGGGGTCGGTCGACAACGCATCAGCCTGTGGGGCTGGGGCGCAACCAGGCCCAAACTGCCCTCGACCCCCCGCGACCCCCAGAATCTCGGGGTCACCATTGAAGTCATGGAGGCTCCAGCAGCCCAGCATGACAGGAGGCAGGATCATGCCCGATGACGAACAGGACCTCGCTCCCGAGCCGAGCGAGAACAAGCGCTCTTCGATGGGACCTTTGCTGGCCCTGGTGGTCCTGGTGCTGTTGACCAGCGGCCTGGCGGCGGTGGTCTGGAGCCTGTGGAGCGATGAGGATGAGACTGAGCGCAGCGACAGACCGCAGCAACGTACCCGGGCCGTCAACCTGCTGCGTGACTTCAACGAGATCGACCTCGGATCGATCATGGCCAATGTCGGCAACGAACAGGGCCTGCGCTACTGCAAGGTCAACGTCGAATTGTGGATCCCCCGCGAACACTTCGACAAGGTCAACGACGTTCGGGTCCGCAACATCATGCTGGCCGCCCTGGAAGAGCGCCTGCACTCCTTCAACATGAGTGAACTGGCCGGCGAGTTCATCCACACCCGTCTGCGATCCACCTTTGAGGAGGTGCTCAACAACACCCTGCGTTCGGTGTTCATGACCGAAAACCAGGACATCACCTATATTGAAAAGGTGGTCCTGACCAACCTGCTGGTGCAATAGGAGACCAGGATGGAAGACATCCTGTCGGAGGAGGAGCTCAGCGCCCTGCTTGATGCCGTCGAGCAGGATCCGTCAGCGGCGATGCAGCCGCAACGGGTCGTGGACTATGACTTCGCCCGCCCCGACAAGCTCAACCCGGACCAGATCCGCTCCTTGCAGCGGATGCACGAGTCCATCGCCCAGGACTGCGAGTTCCATCTCGCCCGCCTCCTGCAGGCCAGCGTTGAAGTGTCGCTGGTCAGCCTCGGCCAGTTGAGTTTCGACGTCTTCCATGCTTCATTGTCCAACCCCACCGCCCTGCTGGTCATGACCATGTCGGACATGCCGGAACGCTGCATCCTCACCGTCGACTCCAAGCTGGCCTTCAGCCTGATCGACCGCATGCTGGGCGGCAAGGGCCGGGCCTTGGATCGACCGCGAGGTCTGACCGTGGTCGAGGAAAACCTGCTCGACAATGTCACCGACCGCTTCATCGATCTGATCGGCGCTGCCTGGAGCCGTCTGCAGCCGGTGGCGTTCGAGGTCGTTGAGCGCGAATCCGATCCGCAGTTCGCCCAGGTCATCCCCGCCGGTGAAATGGTCCTGGTCGCGACCTTCAGCATCCAGGGACCTGATGAGATGGAACCGGGCGAGATCTGCCTGGCGATCCCCTTCATCAATCTTGAAAATGCGGTCAACAAACTGTCCTCGCAGACCCGCTTTGCCCAGCTCGATCAACGCCAGACCCCCGAACAACGGGCTCACATCGATCGTGTAGTGGCCAATACCCAGATTCCCCTGAACATCACCCTGGGCAGTGCCACCCTGACCATCAATGAGATCCTGGCCATGCAGAAGGGCGATGTCATCGTCCTCGACCAGCCGGTGCAACAGCCCCTCGCCGGACGTCTCGGCAATCTCTACAAACTCACCGGACGACCAGGACGCAGTGGACGCAAGTTGGGGTTCCTGGTGGAAGAACTGCTGCCCCGTGGCCCCCTGCCCGAAGTAGTGCCCAGCGACGCCAGCCCTGCGCAGGCGCGAAAGGAAGCCTCCCATGAATGATGCCGCCGACAACGATGAGAGTCAGAACGATGCCGAGGCCGCCGTACAGGATGACAACGGCAACAATGACGAGCAGATCCAAGCGGCCGAGTTTCCGGATCTGAGCGGAGCCGGCGGCAGCGATGGAGCCGTGCCTGACCTCGACATGATCAAGGACATCGAGGTCACCTTGCGGGTGGAATTGGGCCGCACCTCGATGCTCATCGAGGAAGTCCTCCAGCTCACCCCCGGCAAGGTCATTGAACTCGACAAACTGGCCGGTGAGGCCTTGGACATCCTCATCAACGACAAGCTCATGGCCCGGGGCGAGGTGGTGGTGGTCGATGACCGCTTCGGCATCCGCGTCACCTCGATCGTCGATCCCCGATCGCGGATTGCCGCCATGGGTTCTGGCGAGTAGCGGTTCCCGGATTCTGTAAGGGAATAGCGCCCGAGCATGGCGCAGCGTGTTTTCGACCCCGGACTCGCCAGCAACCACCGCCTATCACAAAGCCATCGCGGGGCGCTGGGGCTTGACCACGTCTGGGATATTTCAGGCGTTTCGTGTGCTGATGCAGGGTCATCCAAAGGGCCAAGCCAAGCAGCGCGTCAATCTATCCCTTACAGGCTCCTTGCCAGCCAAGTGATATCCGAGGGGCCTGCCCCTCAAAGCAGGGGCCCAGCGAAAACCGCCCCGCCTTGATTGCCGACGAACGCCAGCCATGATCATCCTGACGAGCAGCCGGAGCCCTGTGTTCAGCCACGATCATGGGGCCATGGACAGTACGCGCAGCGGCATGAGGGGCCTGGGCACAACGTCATGATGATATTCTTGATTGCCTTCGTGTTCGGAGCCTTCATCGGCTCCTTCCTCAATGTCTGCATTTATCGCCTCCCCCGCAACCAAAGTGTCATCAGTCCGCCAAGCCGCTGTCAGGCCTGCGGCACCCGGCTGGCCTGGCATGACAATCTGCCGCTGATCGGCTGGCTGCTGCGCCGCGGTCGGTGCCGTTTTTGCGGCAGCCGTTTCTCGGCCCAGTACCTGCTGATGGAACTGGCGGTGGCCACCATCACCGGCACCATCGCTTGGTGGATGATGGGACAGGCGCCACACTTGGCCCCGGTGCCAGGCGGGGCCGATGACGCCTTCTTCTGGCTACACCACGTCTTTCCTGCCGCCGCCCCGGTCCTCGGCACCGCCGCCGTGCTGGTGTTCGCCTGGTATGCCCTGGTGGCAGCGATGATCGATCTCAAGCACGAGATCATCCCTGATGAACTCACCGCACCGATGCAGGTGATGGCCCCCCTGCTGGCCCTGGTCACCCCGTTCGCGATGCGTCTGTCCGGTCATCCACTGCCCTGGTTCCACAGTCCCAGCCTGTTCGGTGAACCGGTGTTCCATGCCGCTGCCGGCATCGCTCCGGTGTCAACGGTGGTCCTCATCACCCTGGCCTTGTTGGCCCTGAGCATCCCTGTGGCCCGCCGCATCTACGCCCGCTGTCCTGCCGATGAAGCCTGGAACGACAATGATCACCGGGCCTTTGCCATCGGCGTACTGTGGTTCATCGCCGCCACCCTGGTAGCCTACCTGCTGTGGTTGACCCTGGCCCTGGTATGCGATGGCAAGGCTTCGGTGGGCGGCCGGCTGGCGACCGTGCATGGCGCCCAGATCCTCTTCGGAGCCCTGGCCGGCTGGAGCGGCCTGTATCTGGTCGGGCTGATCGGCACCCTGGTGTTGCGCCGCAACGCCATGGGTTTTGGCGATGTCAAGTTCCTGGCCCCGTTGGGAGCAGTGCTGGGGCCGACCGGCGTCCTCTATGCCTTCCTCGGGGCCTCGATGGTGGCCACCATTGTCGGCGTCCCCTGTTATCTGTGGGGCCGTTCTCCGCGTATCCGTTTCGGGCCCTTCCTGGCCCTGGGCACGGTTCTGGCGCTGGTACTGGGTCCCTGGCTCGATCAGCTGCTGTGGCGGTGATGGACCAGCCGGCGGCTCAGCCCCCGCCTGGACAGCCCCCTCCGAAATGCTTGGCGATGGCTGCCTCCATCACGGTGGTGGCCTCGTCCTGGCACTGGCCGCAGACCGTGCCCAGCTTGGTATGCTCCTGCAACTGCTGGTAGCTGCGGGCGCCCTCCAATACCGCATCCTCGATGTCGTGGTCGGTGACGTTCATGCACTGGCAGACCAGGCGGCTCTGTTCGCGGCGCACCTTGTCGGTCAGGCCATGGCGCTCATAGTAGTCATTGATGGCGGCCCGCAGGGCCTTGTCGCCCAGGACTGAGCAGTGGACCTTGTTGTCGGGCAGGCCACCGAGGCGGGTGGCGATGTCCTTGGGCGAGATGGCGAAGGCCTCGTCCAGGGTCAGGCCCTTGACCACCTCGGACAGCATCGAGGTCGACGCGATGGCGCTGGCGCAGCCGTAGGTCTGCCAGCGGCAGTCACGGATGGTGCCGGCGCCCTCATCGACCTGGATCAGCATCCGCATCTGATCGCCGCAGGTGATGTTGCCGGCCATGCCGTCGCCGTCAGCCTGGAAGTCCTCATCCTTGCCCAGGACGTTGCGGGGGTTGGCGAAATGGTCGCGCACGATGTCGCTGTAGGCCCAGTTCATGGCATTGCCCTTCCAGCCTCAATAGGCGGTCGACATCGACCGCACCTTGTCAACGATCACCACCAGGCGCTCGATGAGATAGTCGATGTCGTCAGCGGTGGTGTCCCGGCCCATGCTGATACGCAGCGAGCCATGGGCCTGTTCGGCCTGCAGACCACAGGCCAGCAAAACATGTGACGGATCCAGCGATCCGGAGGAGCAGGCTGAACCGGTCGACACCGCGATGCCGTCAAGATCAAGGTACAGCAGCAGGGCTTCGCCCTCGCAGCCGGCGCAGGTGATGTTGAGGGTGCCGGGCAGGCAGTGCTCCTGGTCGCCGTTGACGCTGACATCGGGAATACGAGCCAGCACGCTCTCTCGCAGATGGTGGCGCAGGGCGCCAAGGCGTTCGGCCTCGGCTACCATCTCCTGACGGCGGCAGTCCAGGGCCTGGCCCATGCCGATGATGCCCAGGGTGTTCTCGGTCCCGGCCCGCCGGCCGCGTTCCTGATGACCACCGAGGATGAAGGGGCAGAAGTGCACGCCCTTGCGCACATACAGCCCACCGATGCCCTTGGGGCCGTAGGCCTTGTGGGCCGAGAAGGACAGGAAGTCGACCCCCAGGGCAGCGACATCAACCGGGATCTTGCCGACCGCCTGGACGGCATCAGTGTGGAAGTAGGCTCCGACGGCGTGGACCATGGCGATGATCGTCGGCAGGTCCTGGATGGTGCCGATCTCGTTGTTGGCGGCCATGATGCTGACCAGAGCGGTGCGTTCGTCGAGCAGTTCGCGCAGATGCTCCAGCCGGATGCGGCCCTCGCGGTCAACCTCAACGTAACAGACCTCCTGGCCGCGCTTGGCCAGACATTGGGCGGTCTCAAGGATGCAGGGATGTTCGATCCGGGTGGTGATGATCCGGTTGCGCCCCGGACAGTTGCCGGTGCAGCGGTGGGCCTGGCAGGGGAAGAGGTTGAGGACGGTATTGTTGGCTTCGCTACCGGAGCCGACGAACACCACATCCTCGACCGGGGCGTTGATGAGGGCGGCGCAGCGGCTGCGGGCGGTCTCGACCAGGTCCCGGGCCTCGCGCCCGAAACCGTGCAGGCTCGACGGGTTGCCGAACAGCGGCATCGCCTCCTGCATGGCGGCGATCACCGCCGGATGCAGGGGGGTGGTGGCGTTGTGATCCAGGTACACGCGACGGGCGCTCATGCCAGGTTCCTTCCCGTCGTCAGCCGAGGTCAAGCATGGCCTGGATGCCACGACGGGCGGCGGCGGCCAGGTCCGGATCAAGAGTGACCGCATGCTGGCGCTGCTCAAGGGCGGCCAGCAGATGGCTCAACGTGGTCTTCTTCATATTAGGGCAGACCATGGCCGAAAAGGCGTGATGAAAGACCTTGTCGGGATGATCATGGGCAAGCCGCCAGACCATCCCCTGCTCAGTGCCGATGATGAACTCACTACGGCTGCTGGCGGCCACGTGTTTGGCCATACCGCCGGTCGACAGGACCTGATCGGCCACGGCCGTGACCTGGGGTGGACATTCCGGATGGACCAGGACCTCGGCCTCGGGATGGGCGGCGCGGGCCTGGAGGATGAACTCCGGCAGCAGACGATGATGGGTATAGCAGAAGCCCTTCCAGGGGATGATGCGGTGATCCGGCAATTGGGCCGCGACCCAGGCGGCGAGATTGCGGTCGGGCACGAACAGGATCTCGTCTTTGGGGCTGAAGGCGGCGCGGATCACCTCGACGGCATTGGAGGAGGTGCAGCACAGATCGCTCAAGGCCTTGACCGCGGCGCTGGAATTGACGTAGCAGACCGTCTTGGCCCCCGGGTGGTCGGCCTGGAAGGCCCGTAGCTGCTCGGCCGTGATCATGTCGGCCAGGGGGCAGCCGGCCTCCGGCTCAGGGATCAGGACGGTGGCCTGGGGGGCCAGGATCTTGGCCGTCTCGGCCATGAAGTAGACCCCGCAGAACACGATCACCGGAGCCTGCGACTGGGCCGCCGCCACGCTCAGGCCGAGGGAGTCGCCGCACAGGTCGGCGACCTCCTGGATCTCAGGCAGCTGATAATTGTGGGCCAGGATCACCGCGCCCAGGTCCTGGGCGAGCTGGCGGATGCGGGTGCTCACCGATACGTCGGTCATCAGACCTCGCCTTCCTGGAACAGGGGTGTGGACAGATAGCGCTCGCCGGAGTCGGGCAGGATCACTGCGATCGTCTTGCCCTGCCACTGCGGCTCACCGGCCAGGCGAGCGGCCACGGCCACCGCCGCCCCGCTGGAGATGCCGCAGATGATGCCCTCTTCGCGGGCCAGACGGCGGGCAAAGGCGAAGGCCTCATCATTGCTGACCTGCTCGACCCGGTCGACCAGGGCCAGGTCCAGGTTGGCGGGGATGAAGCCGGCCCCGATGCCTTGGATCTTGTGCGGTCCGGGTGCCAGGTCCTGGCCGGCCAAGTGCTGGCTGATCACAGGGCTGTCGGCCGGTTCGACCGCCACCGTGGTCAACTGCCGACCGCGCTCCTGCTTGAAGTAGCGGGACACGCCGCTGATCGTGCCGCCGGTGCCGACCCCGGCCACCAGCACGTCGACCGCGCCGTCGGTGGCCTGCCACAGTTCCGGGCCGGTGGTCTTGACGTGGATGGCGGGATTGGCCGGATTGTTGAACTGCTGCGGCATGAAGTAGCGATCCGGCTCGGCGGCGGCCAGCTCCTCGGCCTTGGCGATGGCCCCCTTCATGCCCTGCGGGCCGGGGGTCAGCACCAGTTCGGCCCCGAAGGCCTTGAGCATCTGTCGTCTCTCCAAGCTCATGGTCTCGGGCATGGTCAGGATCACCGGATAGCCGCGGGCCGCCCCGACGAAGGCCAGACCGATGCCGGTGTTGCCGCTGGTTGGTTCGATGATGGTCATGCCGGGCCGCAGGACACCGCGTTCCTCGGCATCCCAGATCATCCCGGCGGCGATGCGGCACTTGACCGAATAGGCCGGATTGCGGCCTTCGATCTTGGCCACCACCCGCGCCCCGCCTGGGCACAGACGCCGGATCTCCACTACCGGGGTGTTGCCGATGCTCAGGCTGTTGTCGCTGTGGATGGTCATCGCGGACTCCTCTGAACTGGGGCGCGCCGGGGGAAAAGCCCTTGCGTAGCCGGGTGATGGCATCACGATACCATACTTGACAAAGAAAGTCAACTTTGGCCGATGGCCCCGTCCGGCCGCTGTCTTATCGTCAGCGGGCGGCAAGGGGTCAAGGCTTGTTCGGGTGCCTGAGGCGAGTCTACTGACGGCCCATCATCCACCCGCTCACCCGGTGCCGGGAGACCGTCATGATCGAACTGTCGACCAAGGGCCGCTATGCCACCCGCATCCTGGCCTATCTCGCCGCCCAAGCGCCGGGGGCGGTGATACGCCGTCAGGAGATCGCCGAGAGCCAGGGCATCACCCTCGATTACATTGAGCAGATCCTGGTCAAGCTCAAGGCCAGCGGCTTCGTGCGCTCGGTGCGTGGCGCCCGCGGCGGCTACCTGCTGGCCTGTGATCCCCGGACCACCACCGTGGCCGAGGTCCTGCGGGCGGTCGAAGGCCCGATCAGCCTGGTGCCCTGTGAGGAGACCCACTGTACCAGGGCCGCCTCCTGCCTCACCCGTCCGGTCTGGCATGAGGCGGCCGCCGCCATGCATCGGGTCTTCGAGTCCTACAGCATCGCTGACCTGCTCAACCCGCATCCTGCCTGACATCCATCATCCCACATCCCGATATGTACCACCTCAAGGATCATCATCATGACTGACAGTCCCCTTCCAGCGCAGCGGCCCGAGACCCTGGCCCTGCATGCCGGCCAGATCAGCGACCCCAGCACCGGGGCCCGGGCCGTACCCATCTACCAGACCTCAAGTTTCACCTTCCGTGATACAGAGCATGCCGCCAACCTGTTCGCCCTGCGCGAGTTCGGCAACATCTATACCCGCCTGATGAATCCCACCAACGATGTGGTCGAGAAACGCCTGGCGGCCCTGGAGGGCGGCACCGGAGCCCTGCTGACCTCCAGCGGCATGGCCGCCATCTTCCTCACCATCCACACCCTGGCCCAGGCTGGCGATGACATCGTCGCCTCGTCCTCGCTCTATGGCGGTACCGACACCTTGTTCCGCCATACCCTGCCGCGCCTGGGCATCACTGCCCATCTGGTCAGCCCCACCGCCGCCGCCATCGCCGCTGCCATCACCCCGCAGACCAAGGCGGTGTATGTCGAGACCATCGGCAACCCCAAGGGCGATATCCCCGATTTCGCCGCCATCGCCGCCGTGGCCCACGACGCTGGTCTGCCCCTGATCGTTGACAACACCTTCGCCCCCCTGCTGTGCCGGCCGATCGACCACGGGGCCGACATCGTGGTCCTGTCCTGCACCAAATGGATCGGCGGCCATGGCACCTCGATCGGCGGCTGCATCGTCGACTCCGGCCGCTTCGATTGGTCGACCGGCCGCTTCCCCGAGTTCACCAGCCCTGACCCCAGCTACCACGGCCTGGTCTACTGGGATGCCCTCGGCAACGTGCCGAACCTGGGCAACATCGCCTTCATCATCAAGGCCCGGGTCCAGGGCATGCGCAACCTCGGCCTGTGCGCCAGTCCCTTCAACGCCTTCCTCTTCCTGCAAGGCATCGAGACCCTGCCCCTGCGCATGACCCGCCACTGCGACAACGCCCTGGCCCTGGCCCGTTGGCTGCGGGCCCAGGACCAGGTGGAATGGGTGATCTACACCGGTCTGGAAGACCATCCCGACCACGCCCTGGCCCAACGGTATCTCCACGGCGGTTTCGGCGCGGTGCTCGGCTTCGGCCTCAAGGGCGGACGAGCAGCCGGTGAGACGTTCATCAATCGCTGCCAGTTGGCCAGCCATCTGGCCAATGTCGGCGATGCCAAGACCCTGGTCATCCATCCGGCATCGACCACCCACCAGCAGCTCAGCGAAGCCGAACGCCAGGCTGCCGGCGTCAATCC
>SLQH01000239.1 GCA_007131555.1 Planctomycetota bacterium
CTGGCCGGCAGCCTCCACGATCACCGTTCACCAGGACCCCACCATGAAGCCTACCCCCTACGGCACCTTCTCTCCCGACGGTCGCGAATATCACCTCACCCAGCCGCTGCTGCAGCGGCCGTGGATGAACGTCCTCTCCAACGGTGCCTGGTGCTATGTCGCCTCTCATCTCGGCGGCGGCTACTCCTTCCTGGGCAATCCCACCGTGGCCCGCATGACCCGCTGGCACATCGATGGCACTCCCCGCGATACCGTGGGCAAGTTCGTCTACCTGCACGACGAGGACAGCGGCGCGTCCTGGACCGCCAACGGCTATCCTCCGACCAAGCCCCTTGACGACTGGCGTTGCCGCATCGGCCTGGGCTACAACACCATTGAGGCCCGTCATAAGGGCATCGGTTCCAGCATCACCTACTTCACCCCCATGCCGGATGCCGCCACCGCCACCGGTGAGGATGTCGGCGACCCCTGTGAGCTGTGGCTGGTGACCCTGACCAACCACAGCCGGACCACCCGCCACATCAGCGCCACCAACTATGCCGAGATCGCCCTCGGCAACTGGTTCGAGGACACCAGCTGGCGTGAGTTCTACCTGCTGTTCAACCGCCAGCACTACGCTGACGGGGTCATCTACACTCGTTCGACCCAATGGGTCAAGTACCTGGGCGGCTGGCAGGCGGCCAACAGCGATGCCAACAACATCCCCTTTGACAAGGCGGTGTTCATGGCCTCGTCGGCCAAGGTTAGCAGCTACGAAGGAGACCGTGAGGAGTTCATCGGCCCCTATCGCAACCTGGCCGACCCCCAGGCCCTGGATGGCAAGACCCTGCGGCGCAAGGTCGCCGATGGCCGTGACGCCTGTGAGGCCCTCCAGCACCGCTTCACCCTCAAACCGGGCCAGAGCGTCCAGTACGTGGTGGTGTTCGGGGCCATCCCGGCCGAACGTGCTGATGCCGGCGAGTTGATCGAGCGCTACGGCACGGTGGCCAAGGCCCAGGCGGCCTTCGCCAACAACCAGGCCTACTGGGGCCAGGTCGCGGCCTCGCCCTTCATCGAGACCCCCGACCCAGACCTCGACACCGTGGTCAACTACTGGTACAAGTATCAGGGCTCGAACCTGTCGTGGTGGAACCGGAACACCGGCTACTGCTATTTTGGCATCTACAACTTCGGTGTGCGTGATGCCTGCCAGGACGCCGCCTCGCGGCTGCCCCAGGATCCCCGCTGGGTCCGCGACCACATCGTCAAGCGGATCATGATCTGGCAGTTCGACGATGGCGACTACGCGCATGGTGGAAACTTCGTGTCGATGCAGGGCACCCGCACCTTCCACAGCGACGACCCCATCAACCCCCTGTTCATCCTCGCCAAGTACGTGCGCGAGACCGGAGACTTCTCGATCTTGGATGAGAAGACCCCCTGGGTCGACCCGGCCACCTGCGTCAGCGGCAAGAGCAAGAAGAAGCCCAGTTCGATCTACGACCATGTCATGCAGGGCCTGAAGTTCTTCTTCTCCCAGTTCAGCAAGCGCGGTCTGCCCCTGATGCTCAAGGCCGATTGGAACGACGCCCTCGACCAGGTCGGCAACGCCCATAAGGGTGACTCGGTGATGCTGGCCTGCTGGGCGGTGTACTGCATTGAGCAGTTCTACGTCTGCATGGAACAGCAGGGCGACGGCAAGGGCCTGGCGGCGATGCGCAAGAAGGTCGAGGCCCTCAAGAAGACCGTCAACGCCATCGCCTGGGATGGCGCCTGGTATCAGCGGGCCATGCATGACGACGGCACGATCCTGGGCTCCAAGAAGTGCGGCGATGCCAAGATCTGGGCCAATCCCAACAGCTTCGCCATCGTCTCCGGAGTCGCCAGCAAGGCTCGTACGGCTAAGATCCTGGCCTCATTCGATCAGCATCTTGATGACCGCCTGGGCTCGCGCACCTTCGCCCCCCCCTTCGCCCAGCCTGAACCCAAGGCCGGCATCATCTCCCGCTTCTGCCCCGGCACCAAGGAGAACGGCTCGATCTTCGGCCACTCATCGCGCTGGCGGATCTGGGCCGAATGCCACGCCGGCCGGGGTGACAAGGCCTACGAGATCTTCCGCAAGATGGACCCCCTCAAGTGCCATGAGCGCAACGCCCAGCGCTATGCCATCGAGCCCTACGCCAGCTGCCAGTTCATCAATGGTCCGGAGTCCGGCCGGGCTGGTGAGGGCTCGCACTCCTGGGCCACCGGCACCGCCTGCTGGACCCTGATCAACGTCTGGGAGTCGATGCTCGGCATCCAGCCCGAGGTCGACGGCTTGCGCATCAAGCCCTGTCTGCCCTCAGCCTGGACCTGGGCCAAGATCCAACGCCGCTTCCGGGGTGCTGATCTGCACATCACCATCCGCAAGCCCAAGGGCATCTGCACCGGCACGGTCTCCATCACTGTCGATGGCGTGCCCATCCGCGGCGATACCATTCCGGTGCCAGAGGCCGGGGCCACGCATGTGGTTGAGGTTACGATGAAGGCCCATCGCTGAAGAACCGGAAGATCCTGCTTACCATCTCGATCACTAGGATGCTGACGATCGACAAGCCGATACAGAGCATCAAGGCGGTCATGAACCATCCGAACAGGCGCTGGAACAGATTGCCGTCTTGGCGAAAGCCATAACGACGGCGTTGGGCTCGGCTTTTTTCGGCCAGCTTGCCTGGATCGCCATCCACTTCAGCGCGGTTGACGGTGAGCTGGGTCTGTGGCGTACCTTTGCGGATCAGGTTTCTGACGTAGCGATGGTTGCCGGCGCCGCCGACCATGGCGTTGACTCCTGATATGTTCCGGATGCCGCGTAGGGATAGGCCACCACGTTCGATCACGATGCCTGTTTCGCCCATTCCCCTGCTGTCAGGACTTCCACCGCAGACGATAAAGCAATGGTATCATATCGCTTCCGGCACGACAGTCGAGGCCTGGTTTCGAGCAGCCCTGGTGGGCTCCCTCATGCATGCGGCGCATCAGGCCTGACCTGCTCTGAGGCCTCATCCAGTAGCGTCCGGCAGAACTGGCTGGCGTCACGACACTCCAGCAGGGCCTGCTGGCGCTGCGGGCCAAGAGCCCCGACCGCCCAGGCGACGAACTGGAGGTAGGGATCGGCTCCGGCTGGTGGGGTCAGGACCAGGACCACGAAGCGCGTTGCCTGCTGGTCAAGGGCTCCGAAGTCGAGGCCATTGCGGGCGACGCCGATCGCGCAGACCAGACCGTCGACGGTCGAGCAGCGGCCGTGGGGCAGAGCCACGCCGGCCATCAGGCCGGTGGAGACCTGGGACTCACGATCCAGCACGGCCTGCTCGGCGGCGGCCACGTTGTGGATCAGGTCCTGGGCCGCGAGCCGAGCGATGAGTTCGCGGATGACGCCCTCCTTGGTGTCGCTGGCCAGGTCCAGGATGATGCAGTCGGGATCCAGGTAACGACACGGGTCGAAGGGCGTTGTGGCCGCTGCTTGTTCAGGTCGGGGGCTGCGATGTCGCAGAAAGCCGCTGGGAGCCGGAGTGGGGCAGAAACAGGCGTAGAGGGCGCCGGCATCTTGGGCAGCCAACACCTGGCGGCGGCCGTTTTCATCAAGAAGGCGACTGATGGTTGACATCATTTGTAGCTGTGGCGCTGGACGAGTTTCTGGCGACAGTATCAGGACGAAGATACGCGAAGGCTTTCCGTCCAGGGCCTTGAAGTCGACCCCGTTCCGGGATACGCCGATGGCACAGACCAATCCGGTCACGGCATCGGTCCGGGCATGGGGCACAGCCACGCCGTGCTGCAGGCCGGTTGACAGGCTGGCCTCACGCTCGCGCACGGCGGCCAGGGCCTGATCGTGGTTGATGACATGACGGGAGCGGGCGAGAGTGGCCATCAACTCGGTCAAGACCCCCTCTTTATCGGTCGCCTTGAGGTCCACTATCATATGGCGGATGTCCAAATAGTCGTGCAGGCAGAAGGTGTCGTTGTTGATGTTGCTGCCGTGCTCTTGCAGGCGCGTCTGGATGGTGGTGGCATCCAAGGGTGAGCGCAGGCCGCGCAGGGTCTGTTCCAATGCTGCCAGACATTCGTACATCACGGCGTCGACCAAGGGCAGTTCGCGTTGCTGGCAGCGGAAATGCAATTTGGTGCCTTGGCGATGGAAGTCGATGATGGCGCGGTCCTTGCGCAGTTGAAAGAGGTGGTGTCGGCGGTCGAGGCAATGGGCGAAAAAGCCTTCGTCCTCCAACAGCCGAGTCAATTTGCTGATGAAGAACGATGCCATCTCGATGGTTGGAAAGTCAAACGACACCTCACGAGCCTGGCGGGTGTCGGGCTTCTCGTGTCGTACTCCAGGAGCAGGATTGGCGAACAGGCTCACCAGGGCCGGTGGTGCGACCACGGTATTGACCAGGATCATGATGATCACCGCCGCCAGGATCTGCTCACCGCCGCTGCCGCCTTGGGGAGCCAGCAGTCCGTTGGCGATGCCGATGCCGGCGATGATCAGGGCCACCTCGCAGCGCGGCGCCATACCGAAACCGATGCGAGCCGCACCGCGCAGGTTGAAGCCCACCAGCAAGGCCGGCAGGCCGCAACCCAGCACTTTGCTGGCCAGGGCCAGCAGGGCATAGGTCCCGCCAAAGAGCAGGACTGAGGGCTGGAGCAGAGCGCAGAGGTCTATGCGCATGCCGGTGACGCAGAAGAAGATAGGCACCAGGAGCGCCGAGATGGTGCTGAGCTTGTCCTGGATGACGTGATTTATGTCGGATTGACTCAGCGCCAGCCCCATGACGTAGGCGCCGATGATCATTGCCAGGCCAGCTTCTTCAAACAGACCGGCCAGTATCAGGGCCAGACCGAGGGCCAAGATGGCGATGGTGGTACGATCGCGAAACAGCTTCAACAGTAGACTGATGCGGCGGGCCGCAGCCAAGCCGATCACGGTAGCTCCCAACCATACGCCGAGGGCCTTGATGGCGATCACGGCGATATGGCCCCAGTCGACCCCCTCTCCGCCCTGTGAGGCGCCGATAAAACTGGTGACCACGGCCAGGATGATGATGCCGATGACATCATCGATCACTGCCGCCGAGATCATCGTGACCCCTTCCGGGGTGTCGAGCTTGCGTTTCTCAGCCAGGATGCGGGCGGTGATACCCACCGAGGTCGCGGTGGTGATGGTCCCCAGCATCAGGGCCGGGGCTGAAGTCCAGCCCAAGGGGGTGTCGTAGAGGAGGCGTGAGAACAGCACCACGGCGCCGGATCCGGCGATGAAGGAGGCGACCAGGCCACCAAGTCCGGTCACTCCGCCGGCGACGCTGTAACGGAGTAGCAGTTTGAGGTCTGTTTCCAGGCCGACCATGAACAGCAGCACGATGGAGGCGATGGTCGCCAGGCCGTTGAGTTCTGGTGAGATGCCACCCGCTGGATAAGCCGGAAATACTCCTTCTGGGAAGCCGTAGAAGACCAGGGCCCCCAGCGCGAAGGGGCCGATGATGGTGCCAATGGCGACCTCGCCCAGGGCCCCAGGCAGCCGTAGACGCTCGAAGAGACGGTTGGCAAGTTGGGCGCAAAACAGGATCAAGCCGACCTGGATGGCCAGGAGCATCATCCGCTCGGTCATCACATGGCCATCTTCAACCTCCCCGCCCAACACGGTCCCTGGCAGGACAAGGAGCAATCCAGCAATGAGCGTCTTGGGGGTGCAACGCGCAACGACCATGGCCTAGGCTCCTCGGTGCTGTCAGTAGGCGTAAGACGAACGCTATATCGCCGGAATCTGGCAGCCAGAGGACAGCGAACGAGTCTGAACAACAACGTCAGCATCCCTGATTCGGATAAGCTTCGACTAAGCCAGTGGGCCACCAGCTTGAACCTAAATCTGGCGGGAGGCTTTAGGGTTGCTGTACAAGGCGATATGGACAGATTCGGGCTTTCACCCAGACGGTGAACCGATTCTGTAAGCGCATATCCGCTAGAAGAGCAATCCTAAGGCCCATAGCCCAGCTGCCGTTTTTAGGCACCTAGGAGCCTGTAAGGAATAGACTGACACGTCGCCTGGCCTGGCCTTTTCGGCCCCTATCCGGCGAAAATCCTCACCATAGCTACGGCTATGGCTGCGGTTTTCAACGAAATCGTGTCTCGAAAATGCACTGCGCTTGTGCTCGGTCGCTATCCCTTACAGACTCCTAGGAAGAACATCGGCCCAACAGGTGCTGACAGAAATCATCTGGGTCGACGCAGTTCAACAGGGACTGTTGATATTGTGGGGTCAGAGTACTGACCGCCCAGGCGACGAACTGGAGGTAGGGATCATCTCCGTCCGTGGGGGTCAGGACCAGGATGACAAAACGGGTCGGTTGGCCATCAAGGGCCCCGAAGTCCAGACCCTGTTTGGCGATGCCGATGGCGCAGACCAGTCGCGTGACGGCTGAACACCGTCCGTGCGGCAGGGCGACTCCGGACATCAGACCGGTTGAGGTCTGGGCTTCACGGTGCAGTACGGCTTGTTCGGCGATGGCCATGTCGGATACTAGGTCTTTGGCCGCAAGGCGGCAGAGCAGTTCGCGGATGACCCCCTCCTTGCTGTCGTTGAGCAGATCCAGGATGACGAGGTCCGGATCCAGATAATGACGGGGATCGAAGATTGGTCTGTTGTGGAGTTGCTGATGGCTGGCGTTGCGGCGGCGTTGCTGACCGTTGGGGTGTGGGGCAGGACAGAAGCAGGCATATAGCTGGGCAGGATCCTGGGCTGCCAGCACCTGATGTCGTCCCTCTTCGTCCAGGAGCCGACTGAGGGTAGACATCAGCTGCAGCTGTGGTGCCGCACGAGACTCCGGCGACAGGATCAGGACAATGATGTGCGAAGGCTGGCCGTCCATGGCCTTGAAGTCGATGCCTATTCGGGAAATACCGATGGCGCACATCATGGACCTGACGGCATCGGTGCGGGCATGGGGAATGGCGACACCGTGTTGGAGACCGGTTGACAGATTGGCCTCCCGTTCACGTATTGCGGCCAAGGCCTGATCATGATCCACGACATGAGGTGACCGGGCCAGATTGGCCATCAACTCGGTGAGCACGCCATCTTTGTCGCTTGCCGACAGGGACACGATCATGTGCCTGATGTCAAGGTATCTGCGTAGGTTGAAGGCGTTGGGGCCGGTCTTGCGACCAGATTGTTGCAGACGGGTCTGGATGTTGGCGGTGTCGAGGGGCGAGCGCAGTCCCCGCAGGGTCTGTTCCAGGGCGGCCAAGCATTCATACATGACGGCATTGACCAGCGCCAGATCCTCTTCCCGGCAGCGGAAGCGGAGGCTGGTGCCGTGGCGTTGGAAATCTATGATGGTGCGGTCCTTACGCATCTGGTACAGGTGATGGCGCCGATCAAGGCAATGGACGAAAAAGCCGTCATCCTCCAGCAGGTGCGTCAACTTGCTGACGAAGAAGGTGGTCATCTCGATGGTCGGGAAGTCGAACGAGGCTTCCTCGGCTTGACTGGTATCGGGCTTTTCCTGGCGCACTCCCGGCCTTGGGTCGTCAAACAGGCGAAACATGGTCGGCGGGGCGATGATGGTATTGACCAGGATCATGACGATCACTGCTGCCAGGAGCTGTTCGCCGCCACTGGTCATGCCGTCAGGAGACAGCAGGCCGTTGGCGACACCGATACCGGCGATGATCAGGGCCATCTCACAGCGCGGAGCCATGCCAAAACCGATCCGCGCAGCGCCGCGCAGGTTGAAGCCCACTAGCAGAGCCGGCAGACCACAGCCCAGTACTTTGCTGGCCAGGGTCAGGAGGGCATAGACGATGCCAAAAATCGTCACCGTGGGATCGAACAGCGCTCGCAGGTCGATGTGCATGCCGGTGACGCAGAAAAAAATCGGCACCAGGAGGGCGGCTATGGTGCTGAGCTTGTCCTGCACGACATGATTGATGTCCGACTGGCTCAGAGACAAGCCCATGACGTAGGCTCCGATGATCATGGCCAGGCCGGCTTCTTCAAACAAACCGGCCAGGATCAGGGCCAGGCCCAGGGCCATGATGGCGATGGTGGTGCGATCCCGGAACAGCTTGAGTAGCAGACTGATGCGGCTCGCCGCAGCCAGGCCGATCAGAGTGGCTCCGAGCCATACCCCCAGCGCCTTGATGGCGATCAGGGAGATCTGGCCCCAGTCGATCACCTCTCCGACACGCGTAGCGCTGATGAAACTGATGACAATGGCCAGGATGATGATGCTGGTCACGTCGTCGATCACCGCAGCTGAAATCATCGTCACCCCTTCCGGGGTGTCGAGTTTGCGTTTCTGAGCCAGCAGACGGGCTGTGCCGCCAATTGAGGTGGCGGTGGTGATGGTCCCCAGCATCAGGGCGGGAGCCGAGGTCCAACCCAGTGGCACATCGAAGAGGAGGCGAGAGAACAGCACCACTGCCCCGGACCCGGCCATGAATGAGGCGATCAGGCCGCCAAGTCCGGTCACCCCTCCCGCTACGCTGTAGCGCAGGAGAAGTTTGAGGTTGGTCTCAAGGCCGACCATGAACAGGAGGACGATCGAGGCGATGGTGGCTAAGCCCTTGAGCTCAGGAGAGATGCCGCCGTCGGGATAAGCGGGAAAAAGGCCTTGGGGAAAGCCGTAGAAGACCACTGCGCCCAGCGCGAAGGGGCCGATCACGGTGCCAATGGCGACTTCGCCCAGGGCTCCTGGCAGACGAAATCTATCGCAGAGGCGGTTGACAAGCTGCGCGCACAAGAGGATCAGCCCGACCTGGATGGCCAACAGCGTCATCCGCTCGCTCATGTCTGGGCCAGAGCCGTTGTCCTCGGCCTGCAGGCCCAAGGGCAGGCAGAACAACAGGAACGCAGCGTATAGCCACACCTTGCCTCTGCGAGCCATTGCCACGATCATGTCCTTCGTAGCCCTTCTGTGCTAGGAGTCTGTAATCTAAATCCGGCTGTAGGCTTTAGGCTGGAGGCTGTAGGGTTGCTGTACAAGGCGATATAGACAGATTCGGGCTTTCACCCAGAAGGTGAACCGGTTCTGGCCTCGCCGCTTGAATAGCAACCCTAAAGTTCAAAGCCTAACTGCCGTTTCTAGGGTAAGGGATAGCGACCGATCACAAGCGCAGGATGTCTTACCATATTAGTCAGGTGTCACCCAGCCACACCTCTATCTCATGTAGGGCGCCATCGTTGCAATATGGTATCAGGTGTCCGTCATGTTCCTGACCATCAAGGCTTACCCGCTCAATATGTGATCCGTGTCCGTGATATCTGATGGCATAGGTGTCGCCGCGCAGATGTCGTTCGATGCGGGCATTGGCCCAGGCCTTGGGCAGGCTTGGGGTCAGGCGCAGGCCGTGGTAGTCGGCCTGGGCACCGAGCAGGTATTCGATACCGATCAGGTACATCCAGGCGGCGCTGCCGGTGCGCCAGCCCGACAGGTAGAGACTGCGTTGCTGGCGGCGCGGCACGGCTGGGCCGATGTACATGTTGGGGATGACGTAGGGCTCGGTGTCGGTATTGGGCTTGTTGTCGGTGTCTGGCAAGACCCGTCGCCAGGCTTCCAGGGCGGCATCTGAGCGTCCGGTCATGGCCAGGGCGGCGATCCAGAAGCAGTTGCCGTGGGTGTAGACACTGCCGTTTTCGTAGAATCCCGGAGTCTGGGCGCTGGTCTGGCCGATGCGCGGCTTGAAGAACGTGGACTGGGGCCAGTTGAGGGTCTTGCCGTAACCGGTTTCCAGGTGTTCTTCGACGGCTGCGATGGCGCTATCGGCACGCTGTTCATCAGCAATGCCGGCAATCAGGGACCAGGCTTGGGGATTGAGGTACAAGCGCAGTTCACCGCCGTCGTCGGTGGGGGGCTGATCACTGCCCAGGGCCACGCCGTCATCGTCATAGGCGCGGACGTACCAGCGACCATCCCAGGTCTTGGTATTGATGGCCGTCACCAGTTCATCGTGTCCACGGCGCATCTCCTCAGCCAGGGAAGGGTCCTGGAGGACGTCGGCCAGCTGGGCCAGCAGGTCGCAGCCCCATGCGACCTGCATCGATAACATCACGCTGACCCCCTCTCCGCGTCGTCCGAGGCCGTTCATGGTGTCGCACCAATCGCCATGGCGGATGCGGCACAGGCCATGCATGCCGCGATCAGCCAGGAGATGGCGTTGAGCGCACAGCACATGTTCCAGGACCGTACCGCTGCCAGCACACTGGGTGGGATCGCTGGGATCGAGATAGGGCACCTGCTCATCAAGCAGGGCCATGTCGCCGGTCTCCTTGAGATACATGGTGAGGGCCATGGCCATCCAAGACGGACTGTCGGCGTAGTCCTGTATGTCGAGCTGGGCATTGGGCAGTCGCCAGGCGCGGATGCAGCGTCCGTCGGGGTATTGCTTGGCGAAGGTTTCGCAGATGCGTTGGCGGGCCTTGCTGGGATCGATGATGCGGTGGGCGAAACAATCTTGGAGCATGTCACGGTAGCCGCGACCGATCACCCGCCCCCAATCGGCGACCATTTCCAGTTGCCGTTTGAGCAATTGGTTGAGCCAGCGGTCCATCTGGGGGTCGCCGGTTTCGACATGCTGACGGCCGCGGCGTTGTTCAGCGATGTGGGCCAGGGCGGCATCGGTGGCGGCGCTGGCTCCCGGACTCAGGTAGGTGGCGATCAGGCATCGTCCGTCGTCTTCGCTGTCTATGATGCCGACCAGACAGGTGATGGTGACCTCATCGCCTGGGGCCAGTTCGAGATCATGGCGCAGACTTGCCCCAAGCCATTCTGTGCCGGCCTGGTCGTTGTGAACATCTTCACAGACAGCGCGCGGCGTACTGTAGTCGCCGTAGGTGCCCAGGAACTCCTCTTTGCTGACGGTGGCCGCCGCCACCGGGCTATCAGAGGCCAGTATGCCCTTGAAGTACGGTGGGAATGAGGCACAGGCGTTGATGCCGAACACGGCCCGATCTGAGGCGCTGTAATGGCCGCCGATGACGCTGACGAAGTCCATCAGGGTCGAACCGCCGGTCAGATGCATGTCAAGATATGGCATCACCGACAGGCGTCGGGTGGTGGTCCCTTGGTTGCTGATGGACAGGGTCCAGAGTTCACAGCGGTCTTCGCCTGGTGGAACCCGCAGATGCCAGGTGGCAGCGATGTCCTGGTAGACGGAGCGGATGATCTGATAGCCAGATCCTATCCGGCAGGACCATTCTTGGGTCTTGGTCGGAGGAGGATTGGCCAGCGACCAATGGGCCTGTCTGTCGCGGTCAATCAGGTAGACATAACGGGGTCCGCCGTTGCCTTCCCGGTCTTCAGTGAGGTGTGCCCGCAGTCCTTCACCGAGTGGCTGGTAATAGGATGAGCCGGTGCCGAATTGGGTGATGTTGGCCTGATAGACCTCGTTGAACAGGTAGTTGTGCCAATGCCGGGGGCAGTGGCGGTCGTTGAGTACGAACTCCTGGCGCAGATCGTCGAATTGTCCGTGTCGCATGGTGGTTCCTGTAGAGTGAGCAGGGTCAGCTGTCAGAGCTTGGCGGAGGGGCTTCGCGGCTTTGCCGGAAGGCCGCATCGAGGATGTCGACGATGTGCTTGAAGGCGCCTTTGCTGGCGAAGCGGATGGTCAGGCTGCCCTTGCCGGCTCGTTCCCGAATCTGGACGGGGGCTCCGAACAGGCGGTAGAGGTTGCCTTCGAGTTCCTTGATGTGGGCCGGGGTGTCGTTGCGGGCCGGGCTGTCGGGCTTTGTGCTGCCTGTGGCCAGGGCAGAGCGTATCAGTCGTTCAGTCTCGCGAACACTCAAGCCGTCGTTGATGATCCGATGAGCCAGGCCCCGCTGGCGGTCCTGATCAGTCATGGGGATCAGGGCCCGGGCATGACCGGCTGATAGGCTGTTGTCTGCCACCATGGCCTGAATCGGCTTCGGCAATGTTAACAGTCGTAAACTATTGGCGATAGAGCTGCGGTCCTTGCCAACGTGTTCGGCGATCTGCTCTTGGGTCAGGCCGTGTTCTTTGATCAGGTTTTGATAGCCGATGGCCAGCTCAATTGCGTTCAGGTCTTCACGCTGGATGTTTTCAATGAGCCGTAGGGCGCTGAGCTCCTCTTCGTTGACATCATCATGGATGACAACCGGCACCGTGCTCAGGCCGACTGTCTGGGCAGCCCGATAGCGTCGTTCGCCTGAGATGATTTCGTAGCCGCCGCCCCTGCGGAGTACAACGATTGGCTGGAGGATGCCGTGTTTCTGAATGCTGCGGGCCAGTTCTTCAATGTGTTCCGGGTCAAAGTGGGTGCGGGGGTTATGGCGCGATGGCATCAAGAGATTGATGTCGATATCAAGATAGCCAGTTGACTGGGAACCATCCTTGCGCTGGGTTTTGGCAAAGACCTTGGCCATGGTCTTGCCGAGGCTGTTGTCATGCATGGCCATGATGGTTGTTCTCCTCATGCGCTGGACGCCAGGCATCTTCATGATCATCGAGCTGTATCGGTGCTATCGTGGGATTGGACGTGTTTCGATCCTGGTGAAGGTCGTTTTCCAGGCGTTGCAGCAGTTCCTTGGTGGCAGACAGATAGGCAAGAGCGCCCGGAGATAGGGGGTCATGGTCGATGATGCTGCGATTGTGTGAGGGCGCGGCGGCCAGGGCTATGTCGCGGGGAATGCGGCTTGAGAGGACGGTGTTCTGGCAATGACGCTCTATTTCCTCGGCGACCTGGCAACAAAAGGGGATCTGTTCGTCAAACATGGTCAGCAACAGGTGGCTATGGTGGCCGGTGCTGCGGCCGCGCAGGATCAGTTCGTCGATCTCCGACAGAATCTGCCCCAGGCCTTCCATGGCGTAGTATTCACACTGTATGGGAATCACGACATGCCGGGCTGCCACCAGGGCATTACGGGGCAGCGTGGCCAGGCTCGGCGGACAATCAATGAAGACCACATCGTATTGGCTGTCGAGATGGCGCAGCTTGACGGTCAAGACACTGTCGCCGTCGGCCCGGCGCACCAGTTGTTCCTGCTGTGCGCCGAGGTCTTGCCCGGCGGCGATGATGTCAAGGCCCTCGGTTGTCGTTGCCAGAGGCTTACCGCCGCCGTAGATGGACGGCCCGTCGTAGTCGGACGCCAGGGCTGAGCTGGCGTTTCCCTGGGGGTCGTTGTCGACCACTAGGACGCGGAGTCCGGCAATGGCGGTGTAGGCCGCCATGTTGACAGCGCTGGTGGTCTTGCCGACGCCGCCCTTTTGGTTGGCAATGGCGATGCGGATGGCCATCGCGGCATCGTCTGTGCTGTTGGCGCTTATGCAAGACCCGACGCGGCGCTGCGGAACCAGCAATGTGTTGTGCCCCGCAATGTTTCACGTGGAACATTGCGGGGCACAGGTTGTCGCGATCGGTGTTGTTGACCAGTCCTAGGAGTCTGTCAGGAATAGACCGGCTCGTCGCCTGACTTGACTGATATCCCTTACCGGCTCCTGGTGTTTCACGTGAAACATCCTCAGCTCATCATGCGGAACATCCGTGGCGGCTCAACGGCAAGGCCAGTCCGCTCAATCTCCCGAGCAGCAGCCAAAAAGTCGCCACCACGACATGGATGGGTGGTGACCTCTAGCGAGCACAAGCCATTGTGGTCGGGCTGGCTTTGATTGACCGACAAGATGCTGATGCCGCGATTGCTCAAACACGAACACAGGCTTGCCAAGACCCCAGTGCGATCAGGAACCATGAAGCGGGCGTAGCTGGCTGTGATTTCGTCATCCTCATCCAAGACCGTCAGGGTATCAAGGTCCTTAAAGAAGCGAAAGCGCTGACAGGTTTCTTGATAACGTCCTGAGGCGATGTCGACAACGTCAGATAACACTGCGCTCGCAGTTGGCAGCGCGCCAGCACCTTGGCCGACCAGCAGGGTCGGCCCAGCGTTACAGGCATCTATGCGCACGCCGTTGTAGTTTTCCGAAACGCTGGCGAGGGGAAAGTTGTTGGGGACCAAGGTGGGTGCCACGCGCAGTTCAATGCCGTCCTCTCGCTTGCAGGCAACAGCCAGCAATTTGATGCGGCAGCCCATGCGGGCTGCGGATGCGATGTCATCAGCAGTGACCTTTTCAATGCCTTCGATGCTGATGTGATGCATGTCAACCTTGGCCAAGAAGGCAATGCGGGCCAGGATCGCCAGTTTGTGGGCGCTGTCATGGCCGTTGACGTCCAGGGTCGGATCGGCCTCAGCATAGCCCAGTTCCTGAGCCTGGGCCAAGGCCTCATGATAATCGCTGCCCTGTACTTCCATCTGGGTCAGAATGAAATTGCTGGTGCCGTTGAGAATGGCATGGATGGAATCGATTTCATTGGCCACCAGGCCGTCACGCAATGAGGCAATGATAGGCACCCCGCCAGCAACAGCTGCCTCAAATGCGATAGAGACGCCGTGTTTGTTAGCGACTGAATACAAATTGTGACCATGTTCTGCCAGCAGCGCCTTGTTGGCCGTCACCACATGCTTGCCGGCGGTCAGAGACGACACCATCAGGTCGAGGGCGATAGTCGTGCCCGGCACTAGGTGGATCACCACTTTGATGTCAGGATCATTGTTGATGTCGTCAATATCGGTGCTGAGTTGGGCTGACACCTGCTGCGGGCGGGGCCGGCTCAGATCATTGTCGACGATGGTCTTGACCACCAGACGCGATCCGCAGCGTTGGCTGAGCAGTTCTCCATTGTTGGCGAGGACGTCCAATACACCTCCGCCAACCACACCCCAGCCGACCAGGCCAATGGCAAATTCTTCCTGCATGTCGAACGCTCCTTGCTGACCCTGTGGTGACTGGCCTCGTGGCCTCGTAGGAGGCGCTACGATGAAGGCAGATACCAACAAGACAAGAGAGGGATCAAGCAAGTTGTCCGAGATGGCGACCGAATACGGCCAGGAGTCTGTGTGGGACGCGCAGGCGATCCCCGGCACCGTGGCACGCGACGTATGGTGGGCATTGTCAGCACCATGAGGGGCCTGCGTCCGTTGCCGCGACAGGTCCGTCTGCTTGCCATTGCTGAGGAAGTGCTTTGAATGGATGTCAGCCAGTCACTGAGAGACCCCTGGGGCCGGACCCCACCGTACAAGGAGAGCCGTGATGCGCTGGATCGTGATGGTGCTGTCAGCACTGCTGCTGGTGGCCTGTATTGGCCCCGGTGATGACGATGAACTGCTGGTCTGGTTCCATACCGGCAAGCCGAGCGAACGGGCGGCCATGGAGGCCATGGTGGCAGATTACAACGCCAGTGATCCGCCGCGGCAGGTGCGACTGGTCTGCATTCCCGAGCAGGGCTACCATGATCGCATCGAGACTGCCGCCCAGGCTGGGCGCCTGCCTGATGTCCTGGATTTCGATGGCCCCTATCTGGCCAGTCTGGCCTGGAAGGGCATCCTCCAGCCGATCCCTGATCATCAGGAGCTGGTCGACAATCTGCTGCCATCCCTGGTCGCTCAGGGGACTTGGCGTGATCAGGTCTACGGCCTGGGGCAGTTCGACTCCGGCCTGGGGCTGTATGCCCGCCGTTCAGCCCTGACCGCGATCGGGGCGCGGATCCCTGACGGGGTGGCCGATGCCTGGAGTGTTGATGAGTTTGAGGAGATCCTGCGCGGCCTGGCCGAACGCGGCGAGCGCCAAGTGCTGGATCTCAAGCTCAACTACGGTGGTGAATGGTTCACCTACGCCTTCAGCCCCATCATCCAGTCAGCCGGTGCCGATCTGGTCTCACGCGCCACCCCGGTGGCCGCCGTCGGCACCCTGGATGCTCCTCAGGCCGTCGCGGCAATGAGCCGCCTGCAGTCATGGATTGCCGAGGGCTACGTCCACCCCAATGCTGATGACAACGCCTTCATCAGCGGCGCAGCCCTGCTCAGCTGGTGTGGGCATTGGGTCTACGAGGACTACGCCCGCGCCCATGGCGACGATCTGGTGGTCCTGCCCCTGCCGGATTTCGGGACCGGCTCGCGGACCGGCATGGGCTCATGGTGTTGGGGCATCACGCGCTCCTGTCGCGATGTCGACGCCGCCCGTCATTTCCTGACCTACATCCTGGGTGATGACCGGATCCTGGCCATGACCGCTGCCAATGCCGCCGTCCCGGCCACCGCCACCGCAGCGGCGCAATCATCGCTCCATGGTCCTGATGGTCCGCTGGCCCTGTTCACCGCCCAGTTGTCCGAGGCTGCTGTGCCGCGACCGGTCAGCCCGGCCTATCCGGTCATCACCCAGGTCTTCCAGGATGCCTTCGCGCGGATTCGGCGCGGTGAGGATGTGGCCGAGGTCCTGGCCGAGGCGGCGGTCGAGATTGATCGCGAGGTGGCCGACAACCAGGGCTATCCCTCGCCGTGAGTCGCCGGCTGGCCGATAGCCATCGCTCTGGCTGGGCGCTCAGCGCTCCGGCGATCGCCGGTCTGCTGCTGTTCGTGGCCCTGCCCTTTGTTATCGCCGTGGTCCTGTCATTTACAAACTACCGGCTTAATAATCCTTTGCCGACACGCTGGGTCGGGCTTGAGCACTACCGTGCATTGCTGGGCGGTGACCAGCGTTTTGTGCGGGCCCTGATCAATGTCGCCCTGTTTGCAATCATCGTGGTGCCGCTGCAGACCGCCCTGGCCCTGATGCTGGCGATGGCCCTCAACCGCCAGTGCCGGGGCATTGCTTTTGTGCGCTCAGCCTTCTTCATCCCTGTGGTCTATCCCATGGCCCTGGTGGCGGTGGTCTGGCAGCTGCTCTACGCCCCCGGCCCGGACGGTGCGGTCAATGCCTTGATCGAGCGTTTCAGCGCCGGGTCGTGGAGCGCTGCGCCCGGCTGGTCGGTGTTGGATGGACGGTGGACCGCCCTGCCGGCGATCATCGCCCTGTCGATCTGGCAGGGGGTCGGCTTCCAGACCGTGATCCTGCTGGCCGGTCTCCAGGCGGTGCCGACCAGCCTGTATGAGGCGGCCGCCATCGACGGGGCCGGCGCCTGGCAGCGCTTTCGCAACGTGACCCTGCCCGGAATGTGGGGGCCATTGAGCTTCACCATGATCCTGACCGCCATCCTGGCCCTGCGCCTCTTCGACCAGGTCCGCATCCTGACCCCGGACGGGGGACCGGGCCTGGCCACGACCACGGTGATGCTGGAGACCGTGCGCAGCGCTTCAGCTGCCGGGGGCTACCGCATCGGGCGGGCTTCGGCCATGGCCGTGATCTTCTTTGTGCTGGTGATCCTGGTGGGGCTCATTCCCAGCCTGCTGCGCCAATGGCAGCTCAGGAGGGGGGCATGATCAGACCGGCACAACTGCGCCGCCTCACCGGGCATCTGCTGCTGGTGCTGGCAGCCGTGCTCTTCGTCAGCCCCATCCTGTTCATGATCGCGGCAGGCTTCACCCCCGATGACCAGGTTCTGCCGGCGGCATCGCGGGGCTGGCCGGCGGCCCTCCTGCCGGTCGAGCCCAGTCTCCAGAACTACCGGGACGTCTTCGCCCGCATGGACTTCCTGCGTTTCATGGTCAATTCCCTGATCATCGTCAGCACCACGGTGGTGGCCGGTCTGGCCATCAACAGCATGGCCGGCTTTGCCCTGGCGCGTCTGAGCTGGGCCGGTCGGCGGGCCATCCTGGTCACGGTGGTGGCCCTGATGGTGATCCCCTTCGAGGCCATCGCCGTGCCCCTGTTCTTCATCGCCGTATCGGCTGGCCAGATCGATACCTACGCTGTGCAGATCGTGCCCTTCATCGCCAATCCCTTCAGCATCTATCTGTTCTACACCTTCTTCCGCGACCTGCCGCGTGAGATCGACGAGGCCGCCCTGCTTGATGGTGCCGGGCCCTGGCGTCTGTACTGGGATCTGGCCGTGCCCCTGGCCAGACCGGCCTTTGCATCAGTGACCATCCTCACCTTTCTGATGTATTGGGGCGCCTATCTGTGGCCGCTGATGGTCACCACCGGGCCGGAGGTCCGCCCCTTGCCGGTGGCGATCGGCGAGTTTCCCAACGAGCAGCCCGTGCAATGGGGCGATATCATGGCTTTCGCCACCTTGATGATCCTGCCGGTGATGACGGTCTTCCTGGTCTTGCAGCGATGGTTCGTGCGTGGTTTGGCAGCCACCGGAGTCAAGGGCTGAGGACTTGCGGTCAACACCAACGGCCTATTGGCTGTATACATCCTTCAGCCCTGTTGTCATGAGGAGCACAGTATGTTTCGATTGAGTCTCCTGCCGCTCATGGTGTTGGTCACGACTGTGGCGACAGGCGCAGATCAGCCCGTTCGTCTGCTCGAATTGCGGGACCATGTGCTCGATCTGAGCGAAGACAACATGGAATTGCGCCTGCGTTTTGTTGGCGTGACCAGTGGCGGCAATGTCCAGATGACCCTCAGTCGGGGCCATGGCGCGTGGCAGGCCGGCACTGCGCGGACACCGGGCTTCAACCAGGCGACCCATCACTGCGACAGCAGCGATCTGACGGTGGTCGATGGTCGCATCCAGGGGCCGCTGCGGATCACCATTCGCCCGGATCGCTGGGTGCCGACTGATGGCGAGGAACGGGAGGTGGTCTGCACCCTCGACCTGCAACTCGATACCGCTACTGACGATCCTCAGCGCTGGCGGGTCGCTGGCAGCGCCACTGGCACCCTCATCAATCCAGACGGCAGTGCCGGGGAGGCCTACGAGGCCACTGTCGAGGGCGAGGTGGTTCGGCCGGTGGCAGCTGACGCCTTCAATCGTGGCAGTTGGGATGATGGTTTGCGCCTGGCATTCGACATGGGCAGCCAGCGCCGCAACTGGAACCATCATCGCATGGCCCGACTGGCCTTCTCAGAGCCGCGAGACTGGAGTTCCTACGCCGGTCTGCGGGTGCGGGTACGCAGTGATGCCCCCCGCTATGATGCCGCCGTGACCATCTGGTTGCAGGAAGATGACGGCTGCTGGTACTATCTCCAGAACGCCGTCCCTCTGATCGACGAGAACAATGTTGCAGAGCTCCGTTTTGAGGATTTCACCGAAGCCGAATGGGTCTCGCCCGGGCCCCATGTCGACGAGAATTTCCGTCTTGATCGTGATCGCATTCGCGAGTTCGGCATAGGCGTGGTCAACCCTCTGGGGGTTGGTCCGGTGAGCTTTGTCCTGGAGTCTGTCGAAGGACTGCCGGCCACCGCCCAGCCGGAGCCGGCCCAGCTGGTGGTCAGCGGCCAGACCATGACCGTCAATCATGTCGAGATGGTCCCAGTGGGCCTGTTTGGTGGGTATCACCCCTTCCTGCCTGAGCGTTTCCGCCCGGGCACCCAGCGGGCCTACCACACCTTGCCTCGTGGTGGCCCGACCAAGCCCCAGATGGGCGAGGCCTTCATCATCGACATGTGGGGTGACCGCACCCAGCCCGCGCCCCTGCTGACCAATCGCAACTGGCGTCAGCAACTGATTGATGCCTCCACCGATTATGCCACCAGAGCCAAGGAGGCCCCAGAGCAGCATGTCCTGGAGTTCTGGAACGAGCCCTATCTCAACTGGGCCCGCGGCAGGCTGCATTACAATCCCCGCCATTTCGACCAGACCAAGGCGGTTGATGGTGGCGAGGTGTTCTCGATCAATGCTGACATGGTCATCCCTCATTTCCGCTGGCGGGCCAAGGTCGAACTTCGGGCCCAGAATGCCGAGGGGCAGGTTGTCGACCGCATCTCGGTGCCTGACGGCGCAGCTGTCGGGGATACCTTCCAAGCCACCGTCCAGGTGCGCCGCACCATTGACGGCCGGCGCCAGCGGGTCGATGAGGAGCAGACCTTCACGGTGGTCGAGCACACCTCCTGGGAGGTCTACGACGAGAGCCAGTTCACCTACTGGTCCGGGCGCGGCAACGGCTTCATCTACGACCGCATGGCCGAAGTGGTCTGCCAGACCATCCATGCCATCAGTCCTGAGACCCCGATCATCGTTGGCTGGGGCTTCCGCTGGAGTGAGGACCACTGGGCGGCCTGGGACATGCTCTACAAGCCCACCATCGACGCCACCATCGAGTGGATCCATGGTGTCCACGAACATCACTACCAGGGTGATGTCTCGGCCATGCACGGCACCTATGAGGTGCTCACCGCCTACGGTATGGCGGCTCATGACAAGTGGCTGTACAGCTACAACACCGAGACCAACGATCTCCTTGATGTCCCGGCCCGTGGCCACGTCGACACCCCGGAGAAGGCGGCCCGAGCCACCCATTATCGCCGCCTGAACTACAACATGCGCGACATCCTCTACGGTGTCTACCAGACCCCGGACAAGTATCGCAGCCGTACCGTCATCCATCTTGACCATACCCCCAAGGCCACCGAGATCGCCTACGGCCTGATGAGCGACCTGCGCGGCCGCCTGGTGGCCACCACCAGCGACGATGAAGAGGTCTGGGTGATGGCC
>SLQH01000124.1 GCA_007131555.1 Planctomycetota bacterium
TGGCTGTGGCGATCATCGCCTTGGCGGCCCTGTTTGCCCGCTTCGCCCGCATGCATGCCATCAGCTGGGTCATGGAGAACTTCATCTCGTTTACCGCCATTATCCTGGCGATTGTCTTTCAGCCGGAAGTGCGCCGTCTCTTCACCCGCATGGGGGGCTTGTTGCCCAGCCATCAAAGCGGTAACAGTGAGGAAGCCACCGAGCAGATCCTTGAGGCTGTTGAATACATGAGCGATCGGCAGATCGGGGCTCTGATCGTCATCGAACGGGGTGACCATCTGGATAATTACATCAACTCGTCGCCGATCGACTGCCAGCTGACCACCAAGGCCCTGATCTCCTTGTTCTGGAAGGATGCGCCATTGCATGATGGTGCCGTCATCATCCGTAGCGGGCGGATTGCCGCGGCCGGCGTCATCCTGCCGCTGACTGAGAACTTTGAATACAAGAATCTTTCTGGAACCCGGCATCGGGCCGGCATCGGCATCTCTGAGGATACCGATGCCTTTGCTGTTCTGGTCAGTGAGGAGACCGGCAAGATCAGCGTGGCTGACCGAGGGCGTCTGCAAAGCGATCTGACCACTGAGGATCTCGAACTGCTGCTGGTGCGGATCTTCGGCATGCGTTTGCGACGGAAGGCAGACCTGTGATGCGTTGGTTGCATGCCCATTGGGAACTCAAGTTGATCGCCATGGCCCTGGCGATCACCCTGTATCTGTTCATTGGCGGTGTGACCCATCTTGAACGGGCCTTCCAGATCGAGGTGCGTCGCTCTGATCTGGTCATACCGCCGGATGTGGACCGCTATGTGATTTCGGCAATCACGCCCGAGTCGTTCCAGATTCGCCTTGGTGGACCGCGCGCCTTGTTGGATACGGTCCGTTCCGAGACCCTGCGTCCCCGCCTTGAGTTGGATGCCGGGCAGCTTGCTTCTGGTAGTCAGAGTTTTCCGGTGACAGCCCGTCTCTTCGGCTTGCCCCCGGAGTTGCACATTGTCGGCCACGAACAACATGCCATTGAAGTGCGGGTCAGTGAGATCATCCGCGAAGACATCACCCTGTCGATCACCGATGTGATCTTCAATGAGATGGATCTGCCGGACGGTCTGGTGGTCGACAGCGTTGCCTTGACCGGGGTCAGTCGGGTTCCCCTGGTGGGGACTAGGGATGCCATTGAGCGGATCCGGACCCGCCAGCGTCCGGTATTGGAGCCCCTGTCCTTGGCTGGCTTGGTCTCTCCCGATCTGATTTCGCCCGTCGAAAAGCAGCTGCCATTGCGCTTGGCCCTGGGAGAGGGTGTGCGCATGGATGGTGAGTACGATCTGGGCGTCACCCTGCGCATTGCCCCGCGTCAGGTCAGTCGTCAGTTGCATGCCGAAGTCATGGTCCTGGCTCCGGCTGATTATCTTGAGCGCTTCCAGGTCACGGTATCGCCAGCCCGGCGGGCCTTCACCGTGACCGGTCCCAAGAACCGTATTGATGCGGAAAATCTTGCCGAACGAATCGCCTTGTTCGTAGATCTGTCGAGTCGACCGTCCCTGGATGAGGGGGCACCCTATGAGGTTCGTTACACGGCTCCGGCCTGGGCCACCATTCAGGTTGGTGCCGTACAGGTGACCATCACGTCACGTGGTGATGAATGAGCGGCATGACGACCTCCAGAGGATCTTGATGAAAGAGAGCATGACTCCACGACCGACCACCGTACAGACCGATGCCAGCTGTCTGGACAGCCCCTGCCTGTTGGATGCCATCTCCGGACCGGTTGAACTGCGCCGCATGACTCCAGCCGATCTTGATCAACTGGCCTCGGAGATCCGGGAACGGATCAAGGCCGTGGTCAGTGAGCATGGAGGTCATCTGGCTTCGAATCTGGGGGTGGTGGAGCTGACCATCGCCCTGCATCGGGTCTTCGATTTCTCAGTCGATCGTCTGTTGTGGGATGTCGGCCATCAGGCCTATCCCCATAAATTGCTCACCGGTCGGGTGGCGGCCTTTGCCCGCAACCGCATCCACGGCGGCACCAGCGGTTTCCCCGATCCGCGTGAAAGTGTCTATGACGTGGCCAAGGTGGGTCATTCCTCCACCGCCATCAGCACGGCGGTCGGCATTGCCGAGGCCTTTCGGCGTCAGGGCCTGCGCCGCAAGGTGGTGGCGGTGGTCGGCGATGGGGCCTTGACCGGCGGCATGTGCTTCGAGGGCCTGATCAACGCCGGTGAACTGCACTGTCCGATGTTGATCGTCCTCAATGACAACGGCAGCTTCATCGATGCCCCGGTGGGCTCCTTGCACAAGTATCTGGACCGGGTTCGCAGCGGGACCATCTATCCCCATCTGCGCGACCGCATCATGGGCATCCTGCGCCGCCTGCCCTGGGGTGAGAGCGTCGAACGGATGGCCGAACATGTGGAACTGGCGGCCGGCAAGCTCATCAGTCCGGGGTTCATCTTCGAAGACCTTGGTCTGCGCTATTTCGGCCCCATCGATGGTCATGACCGGGTTGAGGTCGAGCGCTTCCTGACCAAGGTGTCCCGCCTGGACGGGCCGGTGCTGCTGCATCTGCACACCCGCAAGGGTGGTGGCTGGGAGCCCAGCGTCCGTGATCCACGGGCCTTTCATGGTGCCCAGGGCTTCGACCTGGAGACCGGGGTGTTCCTGCCGCCCTCCAATCCCCGCCGTCGATCCTTCAGTCAGGTCTTTGGGGCCACGGTCGACGAGATGATGGCCGATGATGCCCAGGTCGTGGCGGTGACCGCGGCCATGCTTAGCGGTGTTGGTCTGCGTGATGTCGCCCAGCATCATCCCGGTCGGATCTACGACGTCGGTATCTGCGAGCAACATAGCTTCGCCTTTGTCGAAGGCCTGGCTCTGGCCGGTCTGCGGCCGATCCTGGCCCACTATGCGACCTTCGCCCAGCGCGGTTTCGACCAGTTGTTCCAGGAACTGGTCCTGCAACGCAATCTCGGAGTGATTGTCGCCCTGGACCGGGCCGGCCTGGTCGGCGAAGATGGCGAGACCCACCAGGGCATCTATGATATCGCTTGGTGTCGCTGTCTGCCGGGAGCCGTTGTGATGTCTCCCAAGGATGGGGTTGAGCTGGCGGCGATGCTGCGCTGGGCCCACTATGAGCATCCTACGGCCCAGGATCGGCCGCCCTGCTTCATCATCCGCTATCCGCGCCAGTTTGTCAGTGAGCGTCATTGGGGTCAGGATCGACCCCAGGCCATCGCTCTGGGTCGAGCTGAGGTCCTGCGGCGGGGGCGCGGTCTGATGGTGTGGGCCTACGGTCCCCTGTGCGAGGCCGCCTGGGACGCCATCCTGGCCGTCGAGGATGAGGCCGAGCCTGTCACCCTGGTCAACGCCCGTTTCGCCAAGCCCTTTGATGTCGACCTCTTGCGCGAGCTGGCGCGGGATCACGATCGTCTGCTGACGGTCGAGGATCATGCCTTGGACGGCGGTTTCGGCAGTGTCGCGTGCGAGGTCGCCGCCGACCTGGGCCTTGATATGCGCATCGAGCGCGCCGGAGTCAGCGACCAGCTCATTGGCCACCACAGCCGTGATGCCCAGTTGGCCGCCGAGGCCCTTGACGTCGAGGGGCTCAGTCGCCGTATCGAAGGGCTTCTGGGACGGCCGCAGGCTCGCACTATCGCCTTCGGATCGTGACAGGTTCGTGGTCCTGCCACTTGGCTGTCATCGGGGTGGTGACACAGTGTACCACAGGACCACATGAATCGAAGGACCATCATGATCGATACCCCCTTGAGCTCTCCCTTGATGCAACGTGGTGCCGATTTTCTCGGCGTGCAGTATCCCATCCTGTGCGGGGCCATGACCTGGGTCAGCAATCCCAGTCTGGTGGCGGCCGTGGCCAATGCCGGGGGTTTCGGCTGCTTGGCCGGCGGCAACACACCCACCGACATCCTGCTCCGCCAAGTCGAGGAGACCCGCTCCCTGACCGATCGGCCCTTTGGCATCAACTTCGTCACCATCGCCCCAGCCTACAAAGAGCAGATCGCCATCCTCGATGAGCTGCGGCCCAAGGTGGTGGTCTTCGCCGGCTCCTTCCCTCGTCGTGAGGAAGTCGCCCTGGCCAAGGACCTGGGTTGTACCGTGCTGTGCTTCGCCAGTACCGACTCCATCGCCAAGCGGATGCTCGACTACGGAGCCGACGGCCTGATCCTGGAGGGCATGGAGGCTGGTGGTCACGTCGGTCATGTGACCCTCACCATTCTGTTGCAACAGGTGCTGTTCGCCTTCCCCCAGGTGCCGATCTTCGTCGCTGGTGGCATCGCTCATGGTCGTTTGTGCGCCCATCTGCTGCTGATGGGTGCGTCCGGTGTCCAGCTGGGTACCCGCTTCGCCATGGCCAAGGAATCCTGTGCTCATCCAGCCTTCAAGCAGAAGTTCATCCGCGCCAAGGCCCGCGATGCCATCTCCACGCCCCAGTACGATTCCCGTCTGCCGGTGGTGGCAGTGCGGGCCCTGCGCAACAAGGCCATGGATGACTTCGGTCGTTTGCAGTTGGAACTGCTCGACCGTCTCGACCAACGCGCCATCAGCCGCGAGGAGGCCCAGCTGGAGGTCGAACGCTTCTGGATGGGTGGCCTGCGCAAGGCGGTCCAGGATGGCGATGTCGACAACGGCTCTTTGATGGCCGGTCAGAGCGTCGGCCTGGTCAATGCCGAGACCAGCGTCCAGGAGATCATCGACGAAATCCTGACCGACACCGAGGCCGAACTGCAGCGCATCCGGGGCCTGATCGGCTGAGGGCTCTGTCAGGGCGGGTCTTGCTTCATCTGCATATGCAGAGCTGGGGTGGCATCCTGTCAGTGTCCTCGAGCAGTGGGGATGCTCTCTGGGCGTGATCGAAAAAGACATGAATGTCTTAGAATATGTCAATCGCCTACCTGTCCTGTCAGTCTGCGTAAAGTCGCTCTGCGATAGTGTTTCCGGCCGTCATCCGGGGTCATCGTGAGGTCTGCGTCCAGTCGCTTGGCATGTATGTCAGCGCTGGTCGTATTGGCGATAATGGCCTGGGTGGCATGGAGACGCATTATGCAGACTACTGCTAGCTATCTGTCGTGGTGCACCAACATGCGCTTGACGGTCATCATCCTATTATTGGTTGTGGTCAATGCGGTGGCCATGGCGGCCGACGAGTGGCCCATGTGGCGTCGCGATGGTCAGGGTGGGCCAGTTGCTGGTGAGCCAGTCTTGCGAGATCCGCATATCACCGAGCAGACCCGTCTCTGGGTCAGCGAGGCGGATATCCCACCCGGTCGCCGTGGCAGCGGTGATGACGGTCGCAATCAGGACGGGCTTGCCGACATGGAGCGCCCCCTGTCTGGCGGCTATGGCAGTCCCATCGCAGCGGCGGGCATGATATTCCAGTATCATTACCGTCCCTCCGGTACCGTCTATGACATCGAACGGGCCCAATCCCTGGGTTTGAGCCAGGAGGAACTGCTGACCTTGCGCGGTATGAATGCAGAGGAGCGGGAGCAGTGGCACAAGGCCCGCCAACGCAGTCAGCGCCCATCGTTGGATGATGCTTTGCACGGACTTGATGATGGCCCTGATATTGCTGGAATCGTTGCCCTGACGCCTGATCTGAAACCTGAAAAGCAGAAGCCCGTCGAGGTCCCGCCGACCGGGAACCTGGTGCGTGGGCATGAACGCTGGTTGGTCTCGGCTACCGATGTGATCACCGCCATTGATGCTGAGACTGGGCGCACGGTCTGGCAGACGGACATGACCGACAAGGGCCTGAACTTCGGCTTCTTCGGCAAGGGCGGGGGCGGCCTGACGCCAGCGTATCATGACGGCATGGTCGTGTCGTTTACCAGTTCAGCCCAGGTTTTTGGGCTGGATGCTCAGACTGGTGACATTCGCTGGTCATATGATCTGGAGCCCCGGCATGCCGAACACATGATCTATCGTCAGGCCGCCTTGGAAGGCAGGAGCATGGCGCCCCGCTTCAATCGCGGCATGCTGACCGCCCTCACGGTGGCCGAGGGTCTGGTGATCGTCAATGATCAACGGCAATACCGGGTCAGTGTCAGCGGAGGTGTCAA
>SLQH01000073.1 GCA_007131555.1 Planctomycetota bacterium
AGCACGTATCGCCGCAGATGTCATTTCAGCACCCCCTTGCAACGGTGCTCTCAGGCGGACTGCGCGGGCCTTACAGGGCAGGCGTAGCGTCTCGTTTGCAGTGGGATTACGGACACCGATGATTACCTCCTATTGATTACCTACCTATTGATTACCTATTGATTATAGGTGATGGATATGCCTTTGTGCATCGCCGTGCGTACCACGTCAGCGGGTTTCAGTTGTGGAATCACGATTGACCGATATGATGACGATCATCACCCGTTCCCGTGGAAGGCGTCTGATGCCCATGCCCCCTTGTGACGGCTCCCGATCGGGAGATGCCACCCCTCATGTCCCGCTCATCATCCAAGGAGGCATGGGGGTTGGCATATCAGCTTGGCCACTGGCTCGGGCGGTGGCCAGTCGGGGGCAGATGGGGGTGGTTTCAGGAGTGGCCCTTGACCGGATCCTGGCCATCCGCTTGCAGGAGGGCGATCCTGGCGGGCATCACCATCGGGCGCTGCGCCATTTCCCCATCCCGGGGGTCGCGCAACGGATCCTGGAACGATATGGTGATGCCGAGGCCTTTGCTCAAACCGGTCGGTACAGCTCGCCGCCGATGTTCAGTGAGCGCCCGGAAACCGAGCTGCTGGAATTGGCAGTGGCGGCGGCCTTCGTCGAGGTATGGCTGGCCAAGGAAGGTCATGATGGTGTTGTTGGCATGAACCTGCTGGAGAAGATCCAGACCCCCACCCTGCCCCTGATCTATGGCGCCATGTTGGCCGGAGTCGATTACGTCATCATGGGGGCCGGCATCCCGCGTGACATTCCCACCCATATGGATCGTCTGGCCCGGCATGAGCCCTGCGCCCTGCGCCTGCATGTGGCCAATGGTGCCGATGGCGAGATGCTGTTCGATCCGGCGCTGTTCGGCCACGTTCTGCCGGCGATCAGGCGTCCTGGCTTTCTGGCGATCGTGTCGTCAGAGGTGCTGGCCCGGTCACTGGTGCGCAGTGGTGGGGTCAATGGGCTCATCGTTGAGGGGCATACCGCCGGTGGGCATAACGCGGCGCCGCGGCGGGGTCCGCCCGGCGAACGGTCTCCGGTCTATGGCCCGGATGATGATGTGGCCTGCGAGCGAATTGCTGCTCTGGGGGTGCCGTTCTGGCTGGCTGGCGGCTTCGGCCATGGCGACGGCCTGATGCGCGCCCAGGCCAGTGGTGCCGTCGGGATCCAGGTCGGGACGGCCTTCGCCTTGTGCCGCGATTCGTCGATGGTGCCGGCCTTGCGCCGTCGTTGCGTCCAGGCCATTCTTGATGGGACGGTCTCGGTGCGCACCGATGGCCGCTGCTCGCCGACCGGATTTCCGTTCAAGTTGCTCGATCTGGGTGGTACCGCCGGGGCCAGTGATGCGCCCCTGGTCGAGCGCATGCCCTGCCTGCATGGTTATCTGCGCCATGTCTATCGCCGGGACGACGGCTCCCTGGGGTGGCGTTGTCCCGCCGAGCCGACCAGTCTCTGGGCCGCCAAGGGTGGTCTGGCAGACGAATCGCTTGGCCGCATCTGTCTATGCAACGCCCTCATTGCGACCATCGGCCATCACCATGGTTGGCCCCGGCAGGAGCACGCCCTGCCGCTCGTCACCACCGGGGATGATATCAACTGCGTGGCCGCGATTGCCCAGACAGCAGGCCTTGATTATAGCGCCGCTGACGTATTGGACGCCTTGTTGCCGCCGGCCGTCGGATGAGTGGTCATGGGGTGGAACGGGGACGGGCTTCAACTTGTGGGCCTGATGCGAGACCATGCATGTCCCTGTTTGCTCACCTGTTTGCTCACCAAAGTGTATGGAGGCATAACGTTGAACTTGCTCGCGCGGCTAGTCCGCGTTGAACGGAGCGATTTGTTGAGTGCTTTCGTTCTCTTGGGCAGCGTCGATGAGTCCCCATGTGAACGCAGAAAAACCAAAGGTCACGACAAGGTACACTAGAATCAGGAAAAAAGTCTTTGGTACGCTTGGAAAATTCTTATTAACACGTAGCCACATGTTGTTGATCAGATCGGGTAGTCCGTTGATATTATTTCCCTCTTCAAAATAGGGGTTCGCCGTCATGAGCGCATTTCTGATTTTGGCTATTTTCTCTTCTGTGATGTCTCCGTCCTTAAAGCCCGCTTCCAGTCTTAAATCACGAGCAACTTTGGCCATCTGATAGGAAATGCTTATTGTTGACAGCATGAATAAGGCGGCGATCCCAAACAGCCAAGAACCGTATATGTAAGATAGATATCCAAGTCCAATTATAGCGATGACCGTGAACCATAACTCAGCCTTCGGAAACCGGTTGAAGAGCGTTTCGTTCAAAAACTGCCCTCCATCAAGCGGCATTATCGGCAGAAGGTTAAAGGCGCTAAGGAAAAAGGACATGTAGGCATACTCGAAAAACAGCGTTTCATTTGTGGCGACTCCCAATGCCACAGACACAAAGCAGCTTAAAAAGCCCACAAACGGACCAAGAATCGAGATCATTGCAATTTTATAGGCATCCGGCTCTTTGCTTTCCCCGCTTGCGATGCCGCCAAGCAGGGGCAAGAACATCATTTTCAGATTCTTGTATTTGTATAATCTCATAGCCAGGAGGTGACCTAACTCATGGACAAAAATGGCAATCGCCAGTAGCGCAATAACTTTTATCTCCCACGCGATGACGCCTAAGCCAATGAACGCAAATAAGCTGACCCCAAGTAGCAGCCAAGCACTCAAGGGGTTGCCTGTCTTTTTCGGACCGGACTTGATTGTCTCGTATATTTCAGCGTTATCCATTTTTTGCCCACCAGTCTTGTTAGGCGGCCAGCTTCCTGATACGCATCAGGTGGCCGGCCGCCTAATCGGTTCGTGGTGTTCATGATTACGGCGTCCTCCTGTCTGTCAACCGTGCTCAGACGTCTGCCTGATTCGCAGCCCCAGCGGCTTGCGCATCGCCCCCCATTGGTCACCATGTGCGCCCATGCACTGGCGGGGTCTGGTTGATGAGGAGGGGATGGGCCGGCTGGCCCAGGCTGTGGCTCCGGTCCTGCGGGCTGGTGACCGGGTGCTGCTGGAGGGGCCCTTGGGGGCCGGCAAGACCACCTGGGTGCGTCATCTGGTGGCCGCCTTGGGGGGTGATCCGGGCCTGGTGTCCAGCCCGACCTACACTGTGCTGCATGTCTATGACCATGCCCAGCCGGTGGTGGTGCATGTTGATGCCTACCGCTTGCAGGGGGCTGATGAGCTGGCTGCCCTGGGCTTTGATGAGCTGGTTGATGATGCCGTGGCGTGCATCGAGTGGGCTGGGCGGGTGCCCGGTGTCGCTGACCATGGTCGGGCCTGGCGGGTGGTCCTGGAGCATGCCGATGGCCGGCGTCAGGTCACGGTCTTTCCTCCGTCTGATCAGGATGTACCCTGCGCTTTGCCCATGATTGACGGTGGTTCAGTCGCTGGCTGTGCCACTGTAGGACAAGCCGACATCAACGCCCAGGCCAGGTCTCGGAATCAGCTATCATGACATCATCTCAGCAGTCGATCGTGATCGAGCCCAGCCCTGACGGCGGCGATCCCCTGGTCCAGGCCTATCTGAGCCGCAATCGTTCCTGTTGCGCCTTCCGCATCTTTTCCTGGGGCTGGTTGGTGATCGGGGCCTTGGCCTGTCTGATGGGTGGGCTGCTGGCCAACCTGTTGTTTGCGCCCTTGCCCATACCCTTGGAGCCGGACGAGACGGTCGAACCGTTGGTGCTGATTGTCGCTGACGCCTGGTTTGGTGATGTCACCTGGTCGGTTCTGGGCATGATCGGCGGTGGTCTGCTGGCGGCCATGGCCGGGCGCGTGATCCGCTCGCGGGGCATCTCGGCGGCCCATGAGCCCCTGTTGATGATTCCGGTGGTCGTCTTGCCCTACCTGGCCAGCCGTGATCACCTAGTCGCCGCGCTGGCCATCACCGGCCTGCTCAGCCTGATCTATTTCGGGGCCATCGTCTTCCGCCTGATGGCCCTCACGGTTTCGGGCCAGACCCACGGTCATCATGAGGATGATCTGCATGAGCCCGAGGGTGGTTGGCCGGTGTACACGGTGCTGCTGCCCTTGTATCGCGAGACCGAGGTGGCCTCCAAGATCCTGACCAATATCCAGGCTCTTGACTACCCAGCCGACAAGCTGGATGTCAAGTTCATGCTGGAGGCCGATGATCCCGCCACCCGAGAGGCGATCGAATCGGCCGAGCTGCCGCCCTATGTCGAAGTGGTCGTGGCCCCAGATGCCCAGCCCAAGACCAAGCCACGGGCCTGCAATCATGGCCTGGTGCGGGCGCGGGGCGAGTTTCTGGTCATCTACGATGCCGAGGATCGCCCCCAGCCGGACCAGCTGAAGCAGTCGGTGCTGGCTTATCGTCATCTTGTCAACCAGCCTCGGACCCGCCGTCATGTGATGGGGCTGATCGGATGGTTGCTGGTGGCGCTGGGTCTGACCGGCATTGGCTTGGCGATGTTCGGGCCGGCTGGTGATCTGCTCCTGCATGTGACGCAGCGCCTGAGTGTCGGACTGGTGTCCTTGGCGGTCCTGGTCGTCGGCAGCCTGGTTGAACATCAAGCCCGGGCTCGTGGTGCGGTAGCCTGTCTCCAGGCCCAATTGGCCTATCACAACCATAGCCAGAATCTCCTGACTCGCTGGTTCGCCCTGGAGTACAACGTCTGGTTTCAGCGCTATCTGCCGGGCCTGGTGCGCCTGGGCGGGCCGATTCCCCTGGGCGGGACCTCCAACCACTTCCGCACCGATGTCCTGCGCCAGCTTGATGGCTGGGACCCCTTCAACGTCACCGAGGACTGCGATCTTGGCATTCGTCTGTACATGGCCGGCTACCGCACCGAGATGCTCGACAGCGTCACCTGGGAGGAGGCCAACAGCCGGGTTGGCAATTGGCTGCGTCAGCGCAGTCGCTGGATCAAGGGCTATCTGGTGACCCATTTCGTGTGGTGTCGCCGGCCCCTGGCGGTGTTGGGGCGCTTTGGGCCTTGGGGGGCCTTCGCCTTCATCGTGTCGATCTTTGGGGTCGGGGGGCTGTCGGTGCTCAATCTGGTCCTGTGGCTGGCCATGCTGGTCTATGTGGTTTTGCTGAGTGTGGACATGATGCACGGTTATGGTTTGTGGGAGTTGTTGTCGAGTGCCGCTGATCGGCCCTTGGAACATGCCCGTCTGAGCTGGCAGATGGTGTATTATGGAGCCGACCAGGATCCCCTGTGGTCGGGCCTGAGCGTCTTTTTCGCCATCACCTCAGCGGTGCTGTTGATGGCCAATGTGCTGTTTGTGCTCATCAACCTGATCTTTGGGCGACGACCGGGTCAGCGCGGTCTGGTGCTGGCCGCCCTGTTGAGCCCCTTGTATTGGGTCCTGATCTCCCTGGGCGCCTGGAAGGGTCTGTGGCAGCTGGTCTTCAAACCGCATTACTGGGAGAAGACGGTACACGGCCTCGATCATGATCCAGGAGCTGGTGAGGAATAGAATGACAGGTCGCTGTCATCGCCCTGCCCCGCTGGCGCTCGGTGTCGTTGCTCGTGATCGAGAGTCGCGGGATCTACAGGCCGTATGACGGCTGTCGTGGCGACGTCCAGGCTGGTATTGGGCGAAGGCATGGCATCCACGCGTCTGCACGCGGGCCAAGGCCCGGTGCTCCGTGGTGGGTTTGGGGTGGGCGGTGGTTTTTGGGCAGGGCTGGAGGGTGGTGGACGGATGCCGTGGGTGATTGATGAAAGGGATCTGGTATTTGGTGGTGGAACGGCGGGCTGAAGCCCACCATCCGTGCCGGCTGAAGCCGGCGCTACTGCTTGGCCCCGTGTACATGAGCAGGCGGAGATTATTGAGGCGGGCAGAGGCCAGGGCGGCGGCACCAGTGTTGTCTCTCGCTTGCGCTCATCATCGCCATGAATGATCGTGAGCTGCGGGATCTACAGGCCGTATGACGGCTGTCGTGGCGACGTCCAGGCTGGTATTGGGCGAAGGCATGGCATCCACGCGTCTGCACGCGGGCCAAGGCCCGGTGCTCCGTGGTGGGTTTGGG
>SLQH01000302.1 GCA_007131555.1 Planctomycetota bacterium
GGAGTCGCGGAGGCACAGAGATGAAAAGAGCAGAAGAAAACATGAAAAAAACTGCGGTGTTTCCCATCATAGGTCACGCTCCTGGGCCAGGCGCACCAGGCCGGCGACGTCGAGGATCAGGCCGACCTGGCCGTCACCCATGATGGCGCCGCCGGACAGGCCGGGGACATCGCCCAGGCCGGCGCCGAGGGTCTTGATGACCACCTGCTGCTGGCCGAGCAGTTCGTCGACCATCACCGCCACCTGCTTGCCGTCCTCCTCGACCACCACACACAGGGCCTGCTGGGGATCGTCGATGGCATCATCGGCGGCGAACAGGCGACTGAGTCGATGCAAGGGCAGGAGATGCTCCTGCCAACGCAGCATCTCGCCCCGCCGCAGACAGCTATTGACGGCCTCCGGGCCGGGCCGCAGCGAGGTGACCACCGACAGGGTGGGAATGATGTAGCGTTCCCGGCCCAGACGCACCACCATGCCATCAATCACCGCCAGGGTCAGAGGCAGACGGATGCTGAAGCAGGTGCCGCGCCCCTCCTGGGACACAATCTCGACCTGGCCGCGCAGGGCCTCGATGGCCCGCTTGACCACATCCATACCAACCCCACGCCCAGAGACCTCGGTCACCTGGGCGGCGGTGGAGAAACCAGGATGAAAGATCAACTGCCACAGGTCGCGATCGGCAGGCTCTTCGTCGGGGCCGATCAGCTTGCGATCACGGGCCTTGGCCAGGATACGCTCGCGATTCAGGCCCTTGCCGTCATCCTCAACCTCAATGTAGATGCTGCCGCCCTTATGGAAGGCCCGCAGGCTGACTCGACCCTTGGCCGGCTTGCCGGCCGCACTGCGGGCAGCGGCATCGGGCTCAAGGCCATGATCCAGGGCGTTGCGGACCATGTGCACCAGGGGGTCGCCGATCTTGTCGACCACGTTCTTGTCCAGCTCGGTGTCTTCGCCCTGGCTGATGAAATCGATGGGCCGATTGAGCTTGCGGGCCAGATCACGAGCCAGCCGGGCCATGCGCTGGAAGGTGGCCCGGATCGGCACCATACGCAGACCGGTGCCCATCTCCTGCAGACCACGGGTCAGCTTGTCAAGCTGGGTCAGGCGCGACAACAACTGGGGCGAGCGCAGATCGCGCAACTCAGGCGACTGGGCCACCATCGACTGGGCGATGACCATCTCGCCGATCATGTCGATGAGTTGATCAAGACGTTCGGCATCAACCTTGCTCGACTCCCGCACCGCCGCCCCGGCGGCCGGTTGCTGACGGGCCTCACGCAAACCCTGCACGGCCTCGCGGGCGGTCAGCACCTTGTCTTCGACCAGGGCCTTGACCACGGTGCTGGCATCCTGGCCTTCATCAACAATGAGGCCGCGCCGGGTCAGGGCAGCAGTGATCTGCTGCTGGGTGATCCGACCGCTACCGACCAGGGTGGTGGTCAGGCTGCGGGCATCCGGCAAGCCACCATCGTCGTCCTCTTCGTCATCGCGCTGTTCTATCAGCTGATGGATGCGGGCGGCAAATCCCACCAGGTCAACCCGCCGGGTCGGCTTGGTCCCGGTTTCGACGAAGGTCCGCATGTCCTCGGCCTGCTGACGGATCAGGTCGATGGCCTCAAAGACCACATCCACACAGCGACCGCGCATCTGCACCACCCCGGTGCGGGCCTGATCGAGCAGATGCTCGGCCTCGTGGGCCAGACGCTTGATGACATGAGCGCCGAAGAATCCCGCCAGGCCCTTGATGGTATGAAAGGCCCGGAACAGGGTATTGAGGGTCTCTTCGTCGTGGTGGCCGCCCTCCAGGGACAACAGGCAGACATCGCCAGCCTCGAGATGCTCATCGACCTCAGCCAGGAACTCGGCCAGCTCCTGCGGATCACGACAGAACTCCAGACCCTCGTCATCGTCGTCATGGGTCAGCGATTCGGTTGGTATGTGCTGGGCCGCGGCTACCGGCTCGCCATCCTCGCCACAGAGTTGCCCCAGCAGCACATCCAGGTTGGCCGGACGGGCCGGACGGCGACCGCAACTATAGTCAACGAAGGCCCGCATCCAGTCGATGGCAGCAAACAGGGAGTCAACCCCGCCCTCTGGCACATCAGCACCCTGCAGGATCTCCTCCATCTGATGGGTCAGGCGCTCGATGTCGTCAACACCCAGAGCTCCGGCCTCGCCCTTGATGGTATGGACCAGGCCCCGAGCCTCATTGCGAGCCTGGCTGTCACGACGCTCTTCCCAGGCCATCAGACGTGGCTCGATGTCGTTGAGGGCGCCGTCGAGGCGATCGATGAACTCGCTGAGCAACTGAGCATCAACATGTTCGCCAAGCCCCAGGACCTCCGGCGACATCAATTCGCCCGACTCATCGCTGCCCCGCTCGGCCCCCGGCCTGTCTGGGCCCGGAGGGGAAACCTCTGAAAAGCTGGCATCCTGGGGAGTGCGGCCATCAACCAGCAGGGATTCCAGGGCCGCCACGGCACCCTGGACCTGGCGGCCCAGAGCATCAACATCCAGATCAGGCTGCCCGAACACGGCATTGATGGCCTCGGCGCCCCAGCGACCGATGTCACGCGCATAGGTCATGGTCGGCTGGTCACCTTCGATACGGGCGACATCATCAAATGCCGCCGCCACCGGCAATACGGTTGACAGATCATGCCATTCCAGATCGACCGCTGCCGCCGCCAAGCGGTCCAGCAGTTCGCGGACTGCATCTGCCCCGTCGTCCATAGGTCGTCTCCTCACCCGTTCCACCACAGACGGTGGGCCGATCCTACTGCAAGTGTCATGCCAGAACCGGACAGAGACTATTCCGGTAGGGACCGCCTGGACCAGGCACGCCAGGTCCTCAACAGTACTCCAGCCTGGATTTCATATGCTCCTGAGCCCGCTGGCAGCACGCTGACTGGGATGCCGAGATGCAGATTCTGGCCTATGAACACCGGTCATCAGCAGATGAGGAACTGCCAATATGGCAGATCGCTGCCTGACAAATTGGCAGATGTCTGCCAATATGGCAGAAGTCGGGAACCACGGTCACAGGCACCATAGAAGACCCCGCCACACGTCGTTGATCAGCAGGCACCGGCAAATAACGCCCCCTGAGCCGTAAAGACCGATCCTCCGTCATCCCCACGCCCCAGCCCTTCAGACCTGTGGTCCACAATGTGCTAGCTCATTCCCGGGAACCCTCTGCGCCATGCTCCTCCAGATCCTGTGCCATATCACTGCTGCCCTGTTCGGCCTGCTGCTGATCGCCTGTTGGTGGCGGTCTCGGCGGGCTCTGCACCAGGTCGCCCACGAGCGGGATCAGGCTCGTCTGCTGGCCGCCGAGACCGCCCGTCAGGCAAGCGCCGATGCCGCATTGCGCAATGAGTTCGTGGCCACGGTGACCCATGAACTGCGCACCCCCCTCAACGGCATCATCGGCATGACCTCATTGCTGCGCAGTGGCGACCTGGATCCCCGGCAACGGGAATACGCCGACATCATCCGGGCCAGCGCCAAGACCCTGGCTGTGCTGGTCAATGACCTGCTGGACTTCGCCCGCATCGAGTCCCGTCATATCGCCCTGGAGCACATCCCCTTCAGCCTGCCGGACATCATCCACGACCTGCATGTGCTCTTCGCCCCCAGGGCGACAGCCAAGGGTCTGGACCTGGCCCTGGACATCGATCCTCATACCCCGGCCCAGGTCAACGGCGACCCCCATCGCGTGCGCCAGATCCTCAACAACCTCCTCGACAATGCCATCAAGTTCACCGAACAGGGCGAGATCCGGATCGCCTGTGGCCCCGCGTCGGACGGGCCTGACCGGCGCCCCATCATGCGCCTGGTCATCAGCGACACCGGTCCCGGCATTGCCGCTGAGATGCAGGACCGGATCTTCGATCCCTTCTGCCAGAACGATGCCTCGATCACCCGTCGTCACGGCGGCACCGGACTGGGCCTGGCCATCTGTCGACGCCTGAGCGTCTTGATGGGGGGCAGTCTGGAACTGTCTTCCAGCGACGACACCGGCAGCACCTTCACCTGTCTTTTACCCCTAGAGGTCTCCCAGACGACCCATCCCGACGATGCACAGCGACACGATCGGGTGACCACCCAGATGATCAACGGCCGCCGCGCCCACCTCTTGCTGGTCGAGGACAACCCGGTCAACCGTCGTACCATCCAGCTGATGCTGGAGCATCTCGGCTATCAGGTCGACTGTGCCGACAACGGCAGCCAGGCCCTCACCCTGCTGACCGGTCAGCACTACCATGGCGTGATCATGGACTGCATCATGCCGGAAATGGATGGCTTCGCCACCGCCCGGGCCATCCGCACCGGTCATGCCGGCGACTTTGACCCGCACCTGCCGATCATCGCCCTGTCAGCCCATACCCTGACGGCCGACCGTGACCGGGCCCTGGAGGCCGGTATGAACGCCTATCTCACTAAACCAGTCCAGGCCAGCGAGCTCGCCAAGGTCCTGGATGGCCTGCTTGCCGCCCATTACCGCTGTGATATGATCAACAGTGATACAGAAAATCATGCACGTGAACGTTCAAAGGAGCCATCATGAAGACCCTCATCGCCGAAGATGATTTCGTCTCGCGGGTGCTGGTGCAGCGCAGCCTGGACGACTATGGCCCAGTGGTGGCCGTAGCCAATGGCCAGCAGGCCGTCGAGGCCTTCCACGAGGCCCTGCGGATCGAGGAACCCTTCGATCTGGTCTGCCTGGACATCATGATGCCAGAGATGGACGGCATGGAGGCCTTGCAGAAGATCCGCGACCTCGAACAACGCTTCGACATCCAGGGTCTGCAGCGCTGCAAGATCATGATGATCACCGCCCTGGGCGACACCAAGAGCGTCATCGAAGCCTTCAAATCGCAGTGCGAGGGCTATCTGGTCAAACCCTTTGAGCGCGAGGACCTGATCGCCAAACTGGTCGAGATCAACGCCTTGCCCTTGGGAGAGATGCCGTCCTGAATCTGAATCCGGCTGGAGACTTTAGGGTCGCTCTACAAGGCGATATAGACAGATTCGGACTTTCTCCCAGAAGGTGAACCGGTTCTGGCCGCGCATATCCGCTTGAATAGCAACCCTACAGCCAAAAGCCCAAAGCCTAACTGCCGTTTTCTGAATAATCTCGCGCAAAGAGCGTTCACAGCGCACAGGCCCTGCGGGCGGCATGGCATGAACCGCCACCTCTTGCGCACTCCGGTCGGGCCATAGCCTTCCAGCAGACACGACAATCCTGATACGGAGGGGTTATGGTCCAGAAATCCGATGGAATGAACTACGCGCCCAAGGGCAAGGCGACCCCGGTGGTCGGCCCTGGAGAGTTCCGCTTCGCCGCCATGGCGCTTGATCACGGCCATATCTATGGCCAATGCAACGGCCTGATCGAAGCCGGCGCTACGCTGACCAAGGTCTACGATCCCGATCCGGCCAAGGTGGCAGCGTTCGTCAAGGCCTACCCCCAGGCCCAAGCGGTGGATGACCCCCGCGCCATCCTCGAAGATGACAGCCTCCATCTGGTGGCAGCGGCGGCGGTACCCAGCGAACGTGGCCCGCTGGGCTGTACGGTGATGCGCCATGGCAAGGACTACTTCACCGACAAGTGCCCGTTCACCACCCTGGAACAGCTGGCCGAAGCCCGTCACGTCGTGGCCGAGACCGGGCGCAAGTACATGGTCTACTTCAGCGAACGTCTCCACAATGAAAGCACGGTGTATGCCGGGGAACTGGTGGCCCAGGGCGCCATCGGCCGGGTCATCCAGGTCATCGGCCTGGGCCCGCACCGGCTCAGTGCGCCCAGTCGTCCGGCATGGTTCTTTGAGAAAGCCCGTTACGGCGGCATCCTCACCGACATCGGTTCACATCAGATTGAACAGTTCCTGTTCTTCACCGGCGCCACCGCCGCCACCATCCTGCACAGCACGGTAGGTAATTTCGACAACCCGGACCACCCTGAACTAGAGGACTTCGGCGACGTCAGCCTGGTCGGCAACAACGGCGCCATGGGCTATCATCGGGTTGACTGGTTCACGCCGTCTGGCCTGTCGAC
>SLQH01000514.1 GCA_007131555.1 Planctomycetota bacterium
CGCCGAGGCGGTGGTCGCCTGCGAGATGGGCGCCAGCCTGGAGGATCTGGCCCGCAGCGTCCATCCCCACCCGACCCTATCGGAGACCCTGGCCGGAGCCGCCGAAGCCGGCCTGGGGGCGGCCACCGATCTGCCGCCGACCGCATGACCCTAAAATGGGCAGTTAGGCTTTGGACTTTAGGCTTTAGGGTTGCTTCTCAAGCGGATATACGCAGACACAACCGGTTCACCTTCTGGGTGAAAGCCTGAATCTGTCTATATCGTCTTGTACAGCAACCCTATAGCCTCCAGCCTCCAGCCTAAAGCCTACAGCCGGATTTAGGATGACTGCGCCTGTACAGGTCGGCCTCACCCGGAGCACCGGGTATGGATCCGGCTGGGGCGTGGAACCCGGTCTTGTCCTAGCGGTCCTGGGCTTCAGCATGGCTGTGAGCCGGCGTGGGACTGCCGGTGCAGGAGGGTCGGCATGCTGACGCGCAGCTTCATCTTTGCTCCGGGCATGAGTGCCGAGCTGGAACGGTCCTTGTGGCGGGCCGGAGTCACCAGTTGGCAGACCCTGCGCAAGCATTCCGGCCAGGCCGAGCAGGCCATCGGCCGAGCCCGGACCGCCAAGCTGCTGGCCGCCGTCACCGAGGCCGAAGCGGCCCTGGAGCGCGGCGACGGCGCGTGGATGCGCGAGCATTGGCCGGAGAAGGAGACCTGGCGTCTGTGGGACGGCTGGTGCAGCCGGGAGCAGGTCGCCCTGGTCGACATCGAGACCACCGGCCGGACGCCGGGCTACGATCAAATCACGGTCATCGGTCTGGCCGATGGCAGCCAGGCGCGGGCCTTCGTCGCCGAACGCCCCCTGCCCGGCGATGAGCCCCTTGACGATTTTCCCGAAGCGGTGCGGGACTACCGGCTACTGGTGACCTTCAACGGCATCCAGTTCGATGTCCCCTTCATCGAGAAGCACTTCCGAGCTCAGCATTTCCGCTTTGCCATGCCCCATCTTGATCTGATGTGGCCGGCCCGGGCCTTGGGCCTGACCGGTGGGCTCAAGGACATGGAGAAGATCCTGGGCATCAGCCGCGACGACGATATCAAGGAGATCCGTGGCAACCAGGCCATCACCTTGTGGGGCGCCTGGCGCTCCGGCGACCGCCAAGCCTACGAACGCTTGGTCGAGTACTGCAAGGCCGACTGCGTCAACCTCATGGCCTTTGCCGATGCCGTCCATCAGCGTAGCTGGGAGGCCGCCTACACCCCCTACGCCCAGGACATCGATCTGGATGCCATGATGGGCGAGCAGTTGAGCCTGTTCTGATGCCCGCCGCTACCTGTGGTTGCCTGCGCCAGCCCGAGCCTAGGATGATCCAGCATGGATGAGCCCCTGCTGGCCGTGCGCGAGCTGCGCAAACTATTTCCCCTGCGCCGGGGCGTGTTTGCCCGCACCGTGGGCCATGTCCACGCCGTCGATGGGGTGTCCTTTGCACTGGCGGCTGGTCGCTCCTTGGGTCTGGTCGGTGAATCGGGCTGCGGCAAGACCACCACTGGCCGTTGCCTGCTGCGTCTGATCGAGCCGACCGCCGGTTCCATCAGGTTTCGCGGTGAGGACATCACCCATGTCAACGGCGAACGCCTGCGGACCCTGCGCCGCGACATGCAGATGGTCTTCCAGGACCCCTACGGCTCGCTCAACCCCCGCTGTACGGTGGGTCAGATCCTGGGCGAACCCCTGCTGGTCCACCGCATCTGTCCCCGCGATGAGATCCCCGACCGGGTGCGGCAGCTGCTGGACCAAGTCGGTCTTGAGGCCGACATGGCCGACCTCTACCCGCATCAGTTCTCCGGCGGCCAGCGCCAGCGCATCGGCATCGCCCGGGCCCTGTCCCTGCATCCGGCCCTGATGGTCTGCGACGAACCGGTCTCGGCCCTCGACGTGTCGGTCCAGGCCCAGGTCATCAATCTGCTGCGTGATCTCCAGGACAGCCTGGGCATGGCCTACATCTTCATCGCCCATGACTTGGCGGTGGTCGCCCATCTCTGTCATGAGGTGGCGGTGATGTATCTTGGCGAGATCGTTGAGCAGGGGCCGGTCGAAGCCCTCTACCGCCGGCCCCTGCATCCCTACACCCAGGCCCTGCTGTCGGCGATTCCGGCCGATGAACCAGGCCAGCGCCGCCAGCGCATCATCCTCGCCGGCGATCCGCCCAGCCCGTTGGAGCCATCCAGCGCCCAACGCTACATCCGCCGTTTTCCGGACCATGCCGCCGCCTTCGAAGGCGGCCCCATCACCTTGCAGGAGGTCGCCCCCGGCCATGTGGTGCGCTGCGCCCGGCGCGAGGTCCTGGAGGACATGGCCGACCGGCTTGCGGTTGGCTAGAAATGACCCTAAATCGGCTTGTAGAGCAACCCTAAAGCCTCCAGCCTAAAGCCTACAGCCGGATTTAAAAAAAACGCTACTCAAGCCGTTCGCCGCCGGGGTACAACCAGCGGCGGCCGTCACCATCACTGACCACCAGGCCCTCAGCGCTGGCCTGGACAGAGCGGGCCGGAGCCGGCAGGGCGATATCATGGATCTGCACCGAACCGTCATCTGCTACGCTGATCATGGCCAGATGGGTCTCAAGCACGGGCGGATGGAGCACTGCCATGTGGCGGGGATTGATGATGTGCAGGCTGCCGGGATCGGCCAGATGACTGGGCACGGACAGGTAGGCCAGACGCCGACCATCATGCGGATCAACGATAGCGAACCGATGCTGGCCCTCTAGCACCACCAGCCAGCCATCACGCAGGGCCAGGGTGCGACTGGGCAGAAAGGACTGCGAGGGGACATCCCACTGATGCTGCCACAGGGGCCGACCATCGCGATCATGGCAGCGCAGGACGGTATGATCAGAGCCGCCGCCGGACACATCGATCCAGGCCCGATCATCGAGGCGATAACGCAGCTCCCCGGCATCATCACGCATCAAGCGCAAGGTCTGGGCCCGCTCAGTCTGGTTCTCGGACAGGCGACGGGCCAACAACCCAGCGCTGTGCTGGTGTCGCCAGTGGCGAGGCAGCAGCGATGGCTGCCGGTCAACGCTGACCCAGACCTCGGGCAGGGCCGCAGCCAACTGCGCCAAGCGCCTGCTGACCGCAGCCGGCACGGCATCGTGATCATGACGCCACAGGGCGTGCAGGGCGCGTAGGGCCTCAGGGGCATCGATGCTCAACAGCCGTTGACGATCGTCTTCCGGCAGGTCATGCCAGCGCTGGGGAAGAGCCTCAACCAGATGGAGCAAGGCCCGGGCGCGCTCGGCACCAGAGGGCAGGGCCAGGGCCGTCTGCCAGGCTTCGTCCTGCTGTCCGGCACGCAATCGCCACTGCACGGTCTGGGCTGAACCGGCCGCATAGGCCAACTCATCTTCGAGATGGGTGATCAGCCGCCGGGCTCCGTCATCATCCACCAGACCCGGCAGGTCATCAAGCATGGCAAAGCGCCAGCGACTCGGATCGGCCAGGTCATGCTCCCAGCTGGCAATGATGTCTGGACCACGCAGATGGGTGATGAAACGGCGTCCCAGCCACATGGTGTCGGCGCCATAACCCAAGGGAGCAATCAGGGGCGGTTCTGGCAGGCGCTGCTCCAAGACATGCCGGTAGGAGACATGGCGACCCCGCACCACATCACCCTCCACGACCCAGGCCACTCCGGCCGCCACTGCCAACAGCCGTCCGCCCTCATCACGCGGCAGGCGGCGTCTACGGCCCTGTTCGTCATAGAGGCGCAGGTCTTGACCGGTGTCGATGGCCGCACCACCCAGTCCTGTCACCGCCTGGCCATGAGAGGGAACCGATATCTGCCAACGGGCCTGGGCCCAGGGGTCGGCGGCAATCAACAACTCACCATGCCGCTGCCAGGAGACCGTCGCTCCCTCATCTACCATCAGCTGCCGCCGGGCTTGATAGGCACGAATCGGACCTGGGCGGTATCCTCGGGGAAGACCCATATCGCGCGGAGCCAGGCCCAGAAAGCGTTTCGCCACAGCCTTCCGCTCAGCGAAATAGACCGCCGCATCGGATCCCGGTATCTGATCGACAATGCCCAGAAAGCGCCGCCACAGACCAAAGTCAAAGGCCCGATCAGCGGCATCACGCATGGCCGCCAGGGCCGTTGGGGCGGGCAGGAAAAACTGCGGACCAATCGTCGGATCACCCCGCACCCGGGCGTAGAAGCCGTCAAGAATGGCTTGGGCCTGGAGCTGGGCCGCATCGTCAAGCCTGACCAGGCGGCGGCGCAGGGGGACCGTCCAGTGCTCCACTTGAGCATCAGGACCGGACAAGCCGATCGGCTCCACAAACCAGGCCGGCGGACAGCGTTTCAGGGCCTGAACATCGCCCTCTTCAAGAGCCGCCAACACAGCCATGATACCGTCCTGCTGGGCATCGTTGGGGCTGACCAGAGGCTGGGATTCGCCAGCCAGACCGAACACCGGCACCAACAGCAAGACGCTGAGCAGAAACATGGTGAGCGAAAAGCGACACATATGCCAAACATGACTCCGTTGCCCAGGAAGAGCAACTCATTGATCTAGGAGTCTGTAAGGGATAGCGACCGAGCACAAGCGCAGTGCATTTTCGAGACACGATTTCGTCGAAAACCGCAGCCATAGCCGTAGCTATGGTGAGGATTTCGCCGGATAGGGGCCGAAAAGGCCAAGCCAGGCGACGTGTCAGTCTATTCCTTACAGGCTCCTAGGCCATGGTGACCCTAAAAACCGCAGTTATGCTTTGACCCTTGGGCTGTAGGGTTGCTATTCAAGCGGATATACGCAGCCAGAACCGGTTCACCTTCTGGGTGAAAGCTCGAATCTGTCTCAATCGCGTTGTAGAGCAACCCTAAAGCCCCCAGCCTAAAGCCTACAGCCGGATTTAGGGTGACACGGCCTGACAACCGGGCAACTGCAGAACCCCGCCCGCACGGACTGTCAACCATTGCAACAGCCCTGCGGCAAGGCTGTCGGTTCTGATGACAGAAACGGCGCCGCCTAAGGCCTTATGCTGGCATGGTGATTGCTTATTGCTATGTGTCTTTCACCATGAACCCAGCATCATTGCTACGATGAACCCGCCAAGGAGCTTCCCCATGTCTCGTCTGTCTACCTTCATCTGTCTACTACTGGGCCTCGTGATGGTCACCCAGGCCGCAGAATCCCAGACACCACCCAGTGCCGATGAGGTCAAGGCCCTGGCCGGTCAAGGCGTGGCCTGGATGATCGAGCAACAACAGGAGGACGGCGCCTTCATCGCCAGCCCGGTCTTCCGCCTGGGCATCACCAGTGTCAGCACCCTGGCCCTGCTCGACTACGGCAAGACCATCGATGATGCCCCGGTGGCCAGGGCCGTGGCCTTCATCCGCCAGTTCGTCCAGGACGACGGCGGCATCTACAACCCGGCTGAGGGCCTGGGCTCGTACAACACCTCGCTGGCAACCCTGGTCTTGCTGCGCACCGGCACCGCCAAGGATGACCCGGTGATCATCGGGGCCCAGAACTACCTCATTGGCGCCCAGAACACCGACCCCGAGTCGATCAACTACGGCGGCATCGGCTACGGCAGCCGGGGCGGCGGCAACGAAGACCTCAACAATACCGCCTATGCCGTAGAGGCCCTGGCGGCCAGCGGCCTGGATTCGGACCACCCGGCCATGCAGCGGGCCCTGCAGTTCATCAGCCGCTGCCAGAACCTGTCCAGCCACAACGATATGGAATGGGCTGGCGAGGACGGCGGCGGAGTCTACTCACCGGACAGTTCCAAGGCCGGCGGCAGCTACCATGATGGCCACAGCGGCGAGGACCCGGTTGATCGCGGGACAGTCGGCCAGGCGGTGCGTCTGGAGAGCTACGGCACCATGACCTACAACCTGATCACCTCGTTCCTGTACCTCCAGCTGGACCGCGAAGACCCCCGCCTCAAGGCCGCCTTCGACTGGGTCACTCGTCACTATTCCTTCGACCGCAATCCCGGCCTGGCCGAAGAGCGGGCCCGCCAGGGGCTGTTCTACTATTAC
>SLQH01000237.1 GCA_007131555.1 Planctomycetota bacterium
GTGAGATCTGAGATGTCATCTGTGACTATTTTCGCCAAGCCCCCTGGTCTTGTCAAGGAGCGCTCCGCTTTGTGGCAAAAAGCCAGTTCAGTCTCCGTCATCAAGCGGCAAGGGGTCAGGCGTGCGACCATCGCACCAGGCGCTGATGCGCGGTCTGGCCACCTCAACCCATAGGATGCGCAGACAGGCGGCAACGGGGATGGCCAGGAGCATGCCGTAGAAGCCGGCCAAGCTGCCTCCGGCAATGATGGCGACGATGATGGCGGTGACGTCCAACTGGGTCGAATGGCCTTGGATGATCGGGGTCAGCAGGTACTCGTCGGCGATCTGGATCAGTCCGAACACCAGGGTCGGCCACCACAGCAGGGCCAGCCAGCGCAGACCGCCGTCATCATCAAGATACAGGCCTGCGCTCATCTCCCCATTGAGCAGGCGGACGGCCAGCAAGACCCAGGTCAGGGGCAGGATGATACCGGCAGCAAAGGGGATCATGCCCAGCGTGCCGGCCACCAGGGCCAGGACCAGAGCATGGGGAACGCCGACCAGGCTCCAGCCGATAGCATAGCCCAAAGCCATGATCAGGCAGATGATGAGACGGCCACGGATGAAGCCGCTGATGGCGCAATCCATCTTGGTGGCCAGGTCTTGCCAGCGTGGCCGAACCGTGATCGGGACCAGCCCCCAGAGTCCTTCGCGAATGGCTGGAAAGGAGGCGCTGAAGGAGACCCAGAAAAACAGGGTCAAAAAGGCGAACAGCAGCAGGTCAAGGACTCCTCCGAATACCGCCAGGGCGGTCCTGGCGACCTGGCGGTTGCCCTGCCACCAACGACCGAGATCAGTCCCAGACCCCGCCGTGGTGGCCGCCTGTACAGCCATTTCATCACGGATCAGGGCCCGCAATTGCGGTTCGTCAATCTGGGACAGGTCGCGGGTCTCGACCTGGTCATGGTCGACCGGCTCGGACTCCTCACCGATATCCAGTGGTCCAGCGATCCAACGCAGGCCCTCGGCCAGGCCGTCAGCCATGGCCTGCGGCATCCACTCCTGGTCCAGGAGGGCAATGGCCTGGGTGGCGTAGGCCTGTCGGTTGGCGATCAGGGAGCCCGTCTGACGGGTCAGGCGGGGCAGGGTGAACAGGCCCAGCAGCATGACGCTGACAATGCTCAACAAGACCATCACCACGATCTGGCGCCCGCGGGTGGCCCAGGACCAGCGCCGCGTCACGGAGACGATCAACGGCTCAAAAGCATAGGCCAAGCCTAGGCCCAGGAGCAAGGGGACGGTGACCACCGACAGGCTGGCACCAAGGCGCACGATGCCGATCACCAGGGCCAGCAGGAGGAGATCCCGGACACCCTGGATCTGCCACAGATGGAGACGGCTCCAGTCTCGCGATGGTGGAACTGGCGGTGGTGGAGAATCAGTCATCTGATATCCCAAAGGAGTGCTGTGACGTGGCCATCATGGCAGGTCCAGGTATTTGTGTATCTGCAGGCTCAGGCGGCAGCCATGGATACGCCCCAGTTCCAGACATTGGTCCAGATGGGCCTGATAGCGACTGTCGTCTGGACCATCATCCCAGCGGGGTTGCAGATAGACCGGGGCCCCATCAGCCAGGGCCTGGGGCAGGAAGTCGAGCTGGTCAGGGACCAGGATCTTCCAGCAATCCGGCTGCAGAGCTGGGACGCCGGCCAGGGACTTGGGCGAACAGATGACGGTGATCTGCGGCAGGTCCAGCGGACAGGGCCGGGAACCGTTGGTTTCGAGATCAATCCAGGCGAAGCGCGCCGCCAGGGCCTCCAAGAGGGGGGCATCGGCCTGGAGCAGAGGCTCACCGCCGGTCAGCACACAACCGCATCCAGGATGAGCGTTGTGCAAGGCGTCCACCAGACTGAGCAGGCCGGCCAGATCTGTCTGTTCACGGGCCTGGAAATCAGTATCGCAGAAGGGACAGGTCGAAGCGGCCCGATGTTCAAGGCGTCCATCCCAGGCGTTACAGCCGGCCAGGCGCACGAACAGGGCTGGCCACCCGGCATGAGGACCTTCTCCTTGGATGGTGGGGCCGAATATCTCGCTCAGGGCGTAGCTGCGACTGGTGGTCATTCACGGGCCACCAGATAATAGAGTCGGCCCGGACTGCGTTGCATGCCGGCTCGCCGTTCAGCCTGAGGGCCTTCGCCCATGTACAGGTCGCAACGTCCTGGGGCTCGGATCGCGCCACCGGTATCGTGGTCCAGACGGAAAGCGGCATAGGGCCGGGCTCGGGGTCCCTGGCCTTCGTAGGTCACCACATAGCACAGGGCAGCGCGAGGAAAGATGCTCTTGTCGGTAGCGATCGAGACATCGCTGATGACCGGCTGGCCCAGGGAACCAAAGGGGCCGCCGGGAGCCTCACGAAAGAAGATCATGCGAGGGTTGCGACGGGTGTAGCGGGCCAGCAGGGCCGGATTGCGGGCGAAGAAGTCACGGATTGCTGGCAGACTGAGGCGCTCGGCCCGCAGATGACCATCATTGACCAGCTCCTGGCCGATCGAGACATAGGGATGGCCATTGGTTCCGGCATAGCCGACTTCCATGATCCGGCCATCACGCAGGCGCAACTTGGCTGACCCCTGGACCTGGACATTGTAAGGATCGTACGGTTCGGGCAGATAGGCCAACTCCAGGCCTCGCAGCGCTCCGCTGTCTTCCAGTTCGGCGCGGCTGGGATAAGGACGACGACCACCGTCAGGCAATTGTTGCCAGGCTATGGAGCGGTCATCATCGGCATCAATCAGATCATCCGGACGGCCATGGATGGGGTAGCGAAAACGCTGATCCGGCGTCAGGCTGGCTTCAAAGATCGGCGTATAATATCCGGTGAAGACCACCCCGCCCCGCTGATCGTGACCGATGCTGGCATAGAGGCTGAAATCCCGCCGCAGGGCAGCGATCACAGCCCGGTCATCGGGTTCATCGCGCAACAGGGCGGCGAAACGTTCCAGTCCACGCCGGGTGCGATCATGGCTGATATCACCAATCGGAAAATGACGCCGTGAAGAGGGGGCACTGAGATAGCGCAGGCTGTGTTCGATGCCGTCCAGCAATCCTTGTCGGTCGCTGAAGGCCAGGGTGAAGTCGGGCCATTGCTGGGGAGGCACCTGACGCACGGCCAGTTGTCCGGGGGGCAGGGCCCAGGCGCTCTGATCATCACTGCCGCGTCGGCGACAGGCACTGGACAGGACCAGTACGGCAATGGCCAGCACCACAACAGTGCCGCGTTGGATCGCATATCGGTATTGGTGACAACGGTGATCCATGGTCATGTTCAGTTCCAGGTGTGCATCAAGATGGTCACGATGGCAGGCATAGGATAGTTGCCGATAGCGCTTGAGGTCATCTGCTGCATCAGGGCTCCAGCACAGCCCGAGCGGCAGCCGCCCACACATCGTCGCCACGGCCCAGACGGCGCAGGACGGCACGGGCGGTGTTGCGATCGCCGATGGCAAACAGCAGTTGGGCTTCCAAGAACTGGGCCTGCCGTCGCTCAGGGCTGTCGAGAGGGATCAGGCGCAGGATGCGACGCGCACCGTCATGGTCGCGCTGGGCCAACTTGAGGCGGACCTGGATGCAGCGGACGGTATCGGACAAGGCCTCAGGAGGGCTGGTATGGACCAGATGCAGGGCCTCGGCCCGTCGGCCCAGACGCTCCATCACAACCAACTCCTCAGCCAGACCGATGGCGGCCAGAGGACTGTCGGCCAGACGGCGGTAGAGGATCAATGCCTGATCGTCATGACCGGCGGTCACCTCGGCCCGGGCCAGACGCAAGACGGTTTCCGGGGGGCTGCCGTCGCTCGGCAGGGGCGATCGTGGGGTAGCCTCAGTCCGTGGTCGGTCTGGCGGCGAGGAGTGCTCTTGTTGGCCGGTGAAACGAGGCGGCAACTGGGGGTCGCGGCCTTCACGACGAGCCCGCTGAGCGGCGCGGAAGTCCCGTTCTATATCCGGTGGCAGGGTCGGATGGGCGAGGTCTTCACCAAAGACCGGAATGGACAATGGCAGGACGACAGCGGTGGTTGGCTGGGTCATGGCCGACTCTGTCACATCCGGCCTTGGATCAATGGTGCTGACCGGTTCGTCGTCAACCGGCGTTGCCGGAGGGGCGGGCTCCAGGCGGGGTCTGGTGGGGCGGGATACGGTCTGCGGGGCGTCATCTGAGGGTGGTTGCCAGGGTTCTGATGCCGCCTGATTGCCGGCCCGGTCACGAACCTGCACACGTAACACGGCCGTGGCCGCTACGTCCACCGTCATCTCACCTGAGGAGGGAAGCCAGTCGGAGACGGCCTGCCAATCATCGCCCTCCTGGCGTTCCAGGCGGGCCGCCTGGGCATGAGGATGGACATCAGTGCTGGCCCATTCGACCGTCACGGTCCGGGTATCAAAACGACGGGCGATGGGAGTGACCGTGAATGCGGTGATCTCAGGAGGGGTGAAATCGAAGATCACACTGACTGTCGGTGTTGATCCTGGAGACGGCGCTTCTTCACGCCGACCATCGGCCAGCACCTCAGTGGTATGGAATCCATAGAGCCGTTCTTCATCGGGCTCGAAACTGAAGACAATCGCCTGGTCGGCGGGTTGGGGCCGGGTGATGGTGGTGGCTTGTTGCCAGGTCCGGCCCTCATCGGTGCTGACCCAGAGGGTGGCCGATACCACCTGATCGATATTGTCGGTCACCAGACGGATCGGTAGCTGACGTCGCCGGGTGATTGGGACATCTGGAGCCTGCTCGGCGACAAGAATCCCGGCCAGGATCAGCAATGGCAGACAACGCATCATGACGGACTCCGGGAATCGACCGTACACATCAACTATCGTCCCAGACCAAGGTCTTTCAACCGGGTTTTTGCAGTCGCTGGCCCTGGGAGCTGTGAAGGGATAGCGACCGAGCACGGCGCAGGGCATTTTGAGTTCCGGACTCGCCAGTAACCATTGTCCATCACAAACCCACCACGGAGCACCGGGCCTTGGCCCGTGTGCCTATGCGCGGTTTCCATGCCTTCGCCAAGTATCAGCCTGAGCGGTGGCAGCACATCTGTACTACGGATCGTAAACCCCGCGACTTGTGATCATGAGCACCAACACAGAGCGCAAGCGGGATACAACGATGGCGGCGACGCCCCGGCCTACATGGGTCTCGAAAGATCGTCGCCCGCCAATGCACGCGGGCCAAGGCCCGGTGCTCCGAGTGGGGGGCTGGGCGTTGATGGCGCCTGGGACATTTCAGGCGTTTTGTGTGCATTCGCAAGGTGATCTAAAAAGGTCACACCAGGCGATGTGCCAGTCTATCCCTTATAGGCTCCCAGGTACATAGCACAGGTTCTGCTATGAAGCGAGGAACGCTTCGATGGCCGCCCGGACTCCGGCATAGTCGTCCAGGACGGTGTACTGGGGGAAGTCGCGCGCCGTGGCCGGGCTGGGCCGGAACAGCAGTCCGCGATCGGCGACCGCCAGCATCGAGGTGTCGTTGTAGCTGTCACCGAAGGCGATGACCCGGAAGTTGAGCTCCCGCAGGGCCAGGACGCTGGCCCGCTTCTGGTCGGGCAGACGCAGGCGGTACCCGGTGATCCGCCCGGCCTCATTGATCTCCAGATCATGGCAGAACAGGGTCGGGCGATCCAACTGGGCCAACAGGGGGCCGGCGAACTGGTAGAAGGTGTCGGACAGGATGATCAACTGGGCCCGTTCCCGGACCCAGGCGACGTAATCGCGGGCCCCTGGCAGGGGGGCGATATCAGCGATCACGGCCTGGATGGCCGTCAGATCAATGCCGTGGCGGTCGAGGATGTCGAGGCGATAGCGCATCAGGACATCATAATCCGGTTCGTCACGGGTGGTCCGGCGCAGTTCAGGAATGCCCAGGCGATCAGCCACGTTGATCCAGATCTCCGGCACCAGGACCCCTTCCAGATCCATGGCTACGATCACCGGTCGGGGGTCCATGCTCTCCTCCTGTGGGTGGGGGCCGTGCGGGCGGGTCA
>SLQH01000187.1 GCA_007131555.1 Planctomycetota bacterium
CTCAATGCGACGCGCCAGTTCGATCTCCTCGTCGCGCGACAGCAGGGGAATCTCCCCCATCTGCGACAGATACATGCGCACCGGGTCATCAATCTTCTCGGCCAGTTCCTCGTCAGTGGGAACAGCCTGGAGCTGCTGGAAGATACTGGTCTCAGACTGGGGAGCATCCGCATCATCACCATCTTCTGCGGTGCCGTCTTCCTCCAGTCCACCGAACACATCAACATCTTCCGCACCCTCAATGGGCGGGCCGTCAAGCTCGGGCAGTTCCTCAACCAGATCCAGACCCTTGGCCTCAAGATGATCGATGATGATATCCAACTGCTCGGAATCGTTGATGACATCAGGCAAGAGGACGTTCAACTGCTGATAGGTGACCATCCCGCCCTGGGCCTGCTTGGCCAGGACCTTGACCAGGTCCTTGACCAGGTCCTCAACAGACACCACCGCTGGAGCGCCCTCTGCTACGGCCGTCGCCGTCGCCGAGGAGTCTGTCGTGCCATCATCATCCGGCTGGGATGAGGCTGAAATCTTCTTCTTCGTGGCCATCAGGCACTAGGCTCCTGTCGCGTCGGGGAAACGTGTGCGGTCTGAAAGCCCCGGCTGAGCGGCTTTCCGTCAAACGGCGCATAATTATATAAGTCCGGACAGCGTGGCAAGGGTCATCTTTGGGGGCGGCGAGGGGTCTCCCAAAGGCGGTCCGCCCTACCGGTCGGCATCGCCACTGGCATCCTCTGCCACATCTCAGACGATCACGGCCTGTGACCGGTACCTGCTACATCATTGCCGACCTGCATCTGGGCGAAGAGGACGATCGACCTCTGCGGGGCTTTCTTGACACCCTCAGCCAGCGTCCTCCTGGTCGCCTGATCATCCTTGGCGACCTGTTCGCCTATTGGCTGGAATCACCAACCCTGGTCAGGCGCCATGATGACGTCCTGTCTGACTTACGAGCCTTGTCCCGCAATGGCTGGACCATCGACCTGATTCGCGGCAACCGTGAACTGGTAGCCGGGGCGATGTTGGAACACCACGGCAGCCTGCATCTTCATCCGCGTGGCCTGCGCCTGGTCATCAACGGCATGCGCATCCGCCTGCTGCACGGAGACAACCTGTGCAAAGACCCCTGGCACAGGTTGTTGACGGCCTTCTTGCGCGGCTTCTGGTCCCGCTGGTGCCTGTTGTCGATGCCTGACATCCTGCGTCAGGGCCTAGCCATGACCATGCGCCGCGCCAGCCGTCACCGTCATCACGGCCACCGCGACCAAAGCCTGGGAGTACTGGACCCTCAACGCCTGGCCGCCGCCACCCACAATGCCGACATCCTGGTCCTGGGCCACCTCCATGCTGAGCACCATTGCCGCATAGGCCACAGCACGATCCTGGTCTGCGGTGCCTGGCACGATGGCTCCGGCATGTGGCTGGAAATCAGCGACACCGCCACCGTTTCACGTCATGACTGGCCTGGACGACTCGCGCCTTGGCCACCCCGATCCTGACGTTAGCCTCATGACAACATCATGCTCCAACACTTGCTGACCCGTCGTTTCTCCTTCAGCGCCAGCCATCGGCTGTCCTGCACAGGTCTGGATACCGAGGACAACCGCCTGACTTATGGCCCCTGCACCACCATGCACGGTCACAACTACCGGATCGAGGTGACGGTCACCGGACCGGTCGACCCCCAGATCGGCTTTGCCTGCAACGTCGTCGCCCTGGAACAGATGGTCACCAGCCTGGTCATCGCCCCCTGCGACCACAACTGCCTCAACGATGTCGCCCTGTTCACCGGCATCCCGCCGACCATGGAGAACATCGCCAGCCGCATCTGGACTGCTCTGGAAGATGAGGTGACGGCCCTGGGCGTGGAACTGGTTGAGATCCTGGTCGCCGAAACCGATGACAATGTGGTCCGTCTGCGTCATGCTCCGGCAGAGGAAAAGGCCTGAATCCCATGGTGATGCGCATCGATATCGACTTCAATACCCCCCTGACCGAAGACCAGCACCTGGCCCTCCTGCTGGCAATCGCTGAACTCCCCAAGTCACAACGCCTGTGGGTCGTCGACGGCGGCCGGGGCGTGATCATGATGGGCGAGGCAATGAGTTCGGCCCGGATACGGGCCGCCCTGGAGCAGGCTGAGTTGTCCCCCATCTCGATCATCTCCAGCCTCAACGAGGACGAAGACGCCATGGTCGACGAAATCGACCCCCTGGGCACCGCCATTCCACAAGAACGCCTGCGCCCAATCGGGCGCTGACATGACGGAAGCCCTGACATGAACAAAACGACCCGCCATGGTCCCACCGGATGCACACTGGCCCTGATCCCATGGCTAGCGGCCCTCCTCGACAGCGCCATGCCAGGTCTGCTCTCATCCAGCTACGGATGAGGGCCCCCAGGAGGATTTCTGGCAGGAATCCTGATCTTGCTGCCCCTGATCGCCATCGGCTACAGCATTGCCGGTCTGCGCCATGATCAGGGCAAGATACCGGCCATCATCGGCCTGGTCATCAGCCTGGCCACCGTCATGCTGTGGATTGCTGACTGTTGAGTTGACACGGTGGCGGGGGCGACACATGGCGTCGCGCTCCGGGTGAGACCCCTTGGGTCGCACATAACAAAGAACCCTTCGGCATGGATGCCGAAGGGTTCTTTCGTTGATCGGGGCGACATGATTCGAACATGCGACCTCGGCGACCCGAACGCCGCGCTCTACCAGGCTGAGCTACGCCCCGCGATGAGCGGCACTATGGCGGGCGATGCCCCCCGCGCAAGGGGCTTGTCGGGCTGAGGACCAGGGCTTGAGCGCAGGGGTTATTCTGACTATGGTGGCACGCATGCACGATGACCAAGCAGTCCAGCCGGTGCTGTCCTTCCGCGAGGTGTCATTCACCTATCGCGGTGACTGGATGCAGCGCATCACCGCCCTGCGGGAGGTGTCATTCACCATCCTACCGGGGCAGGCCTGCGGCTTTCTGGGGGCCAACGGGGCCGGCAAGTCGACCTCGATCAAGCTGATCATGGGCCTGCTGCACGGCCACAGCGGCGACATCCGCCTCTTTGACCGCCCCATCGGTCCGCCCGAACTGCGCCGAACTGTCGGCTACCTGCCCGAGCAGCCCTTCTTCTACGAGAACCTCAGCGTCGAGGAGTACCTGCGCTATCTCGGTCGCCTGTCCGGCCTTGATGGCCCGCGCATCCGCAGCGCCTGTGAGCGGGTCTACGAGGAACTTGATCTCGGCGATCTGCGGCGGCGTTTTCTGCGCTCGTTCTCCAAGGGCATGCGCCAGCGCTTTGGCCTGGCCCAGGCCATCTTTGCCGGGCCGGACCTGCTGGTCCTTGATGAGCCCTTCTCCGGGCTTGACCCCCTGTGGCGCTCGCGCTTTCGTGAGATCCTCCTGGCCGAGCGCAGCCGGGGGGCGACCCTGTTCTTCTCCTCGCACATCCTCTCGGATGTCGAGGACATCTGCGACCACTATGTCATCATCGACCACGGCCAGGTGCTGGAGGCCGGTGAGCTGTCGGGACTCTTCGCCCAGGCCCCAGTACAGATGGTCGGTGAGGGGCCGGCCCCGGCTGAGGCCGAACTGCTCAGCGGTGGCCACTGGCGCTGGATCTTCCCCGAACAGCGCCGGACCGTGGCCCTGCGCACGGTCCAGGAATGCGGCGGGTCGATCCTGCGCCTGGAACGCCAACGGCAGGCCCTGGAAGACTATTTCGTCAACCGGGTCCGTAGTTCACACAAAGCTGGTCAGGCCCTACATGCCAGTGACGATGACAACGGGGAGGCTGCTCCATGATCCCCATCGTCGCCTTTGCCACCTGGCGGGAGTGCCTGCGCTCACGCTCCTTCCTCGGCCTGCTGGCCCTGTTCATCGTGTTCATGGCCCTGTCGCGCCTCATCGGCTGGATCAGTGCCACCGATGGCGACATCGTCACCACCGACGTGGTGTTCAGCCTTCAGAGCATCATCGGGGTACTGGTGGCGGTGGCCACCGGCACCGCCCTGATGCATGTCGAGATCCAGCAATGCACCCTGTACACGGTCCTCAGCCGACCGGTGGCACGCTGGCATTTCGTGGTCGGGAAGTTCCTCGGCCTGGCCCTGGCCCTGCTCTGCGGCCAGCTGACCATGCTGGTCCTGTCCCTGCTGTATCTAGCTCTGACCGGGGCCACGGTGTCCTGGCCGCTGGTCCTGGCCGGGCTGCTGACGGCCCAGGAGATCATCATCATGGCGGCCATCAGCCTGACCTGGACCACCCTGTCGACCCCCCTGCTGGCCGCCGCTCTCAGCCTGGCGACCTATGCCCTGGGCCATGCGGTCCATGAACTGCCCAGCTTCCTGACCTATGTGCGCGCCAGCTGGGGCCAGGAGATGATCGCCTGGGCTGCCAGCCTAGTACCCAATCTGGGCCGTTTCGCCTACCGCAATCAGGCCGTGTACGGCCAGGAGCTGGCAATCGGTGACGCGCTGCAGACGGTGATCTATGGCCTGCTATGGATCGCCCTGCTGGTGACCATCACCGTGGCCGTGTTCCGGCGGCGACAATTGTAAGGGGGTGGGATGGCCGTTGCGGTGACAGATGGGGGATCCTGGTGGTGGCGGCACCGTGCTGAATGGCTGATCGGCCTGCTGATCGCCATCCAGGCCGTCAACCTGTGGCGCATCAACCATCGTCCCATGGCCCTGGCCATCGCCCATCCGACCTGGGGTATCAGCCGCACCGAGCACCTGAGCTACCTGCCCTCACCCCTGGTCGCCCGCCTGCTGGCCTTCGGCCATCACAACACGGTGGCCAAGCTGTGGTGGATCGAAAGCTACAAGTACTTCAACCATCGGGTCGAGGTCGGTGGCGACGAGGCCCTGGGCGGCGGTGAACGCGGCAGTTTCGAGCGCCTTTACGATGCCCTGATCGCGCTTGATCCGCACTTCGTACCATTCTACTTCCATGCCGCCATGAACACCGGTTCGGTGGCCGACAACCCCCATGCCCAACTGCGGTTCCTGGCCCAGGGCGTCCATCAGCATCCCGACCAGCAGGAGCTGTGGCGCTATCTGGCCTCGGTCCTGGCCCATGACTTCCAAATGGAGGAGCGCAATCCCGATCAACTACTGGCGATCCTGATCCGCTGGGCCGATGTGGTCAGCGAGGCCGAAGGCGAGGAGGGTGCCCGCAGCTGGGCCCAGGGCTGGATGCAGGCCATGGCTCGGCGCCAGGAACGCGGCCTGGGCCAGGTCAACTACTGGGCCGGCATCCTACGGGTCACCAGCCCTACCAGCCCCCAGGGCCGAATCGCCGACCGCACCCTGCGCGAGCATCTGACCCGCTATGGTGCCAGTCAGCTCCAGGCCCTGCATGATGCCTTTGTCGCCCATTTTGGCCATCCCCCTGCAGATATCAGCGAGATCGTCCACATTGAGGCCCTGCGCCAAGTCTATCCGACCCCGGTGACCGATGCCGGACCAGAACCGCTGATGGTCACTGGCACCGATACCGTCGTCATCCGCCACGATCCCTACGGCTGGCCCTATCGTCTGGAGGACGGCACAGTAGTCAGCCACGGCCTGCGTCTGGCCGACTACCAGCGCTGGTTGCGGGATCTCAACCGCATGGCTCGGGAACTGGGCTGGCCACCACTGCGTAGCTCTGAAGATATTAAACTCTGGCCAGTAGATCTGGACGCCGCCCCCGAAGGGCTACGCCTGCTGGTCATCGATGGCCTGCTGGCAGCCCAGGTCGACGACCCCCCCTTCCCTCCATGGACCATCAACGACCTGCTGGGGGCCGCCGAATTGCACATACCAGGACCACCCTGATGGCGCCCAAGCCGAACTGCCATCGCATCTTTCGTCCGGGGACCAGACATGGACCATGACGTCATCGTCCGCACCGTGGCCTTGAGCAAGGTCTATGGCGACTTCTGGGGCCGACCCCGGGTCCGGGCCTTGCAGGATCTGGATCTGGAGATCCACCGGGGCGAGGTCTTGGGCCTGCTGGGTCCCAATGGCTCCGGCA
>SLQH01000129.1 GCA_007131555.1 Planctomycetota bacterium
CGGGGGGAGGCTCTGATGGCAACTGGTATCACCGTCACCGACCAGTTGGCTGTTGGTGATATTGATATGCGCGTCGGGTCTATCGAGATTCTCTCGCAGGTGTCGGTGCATCTGGTGCCGGGGCGTCTGCTGGCAGTGGTCGGGCCCAACGGAGCCGGTAAATCAACCCTGCTCTCGATCATGGCCGGATCGTTGCCCCCCAGTGCTGGCCACGTGGTCTGGGACGGACGAGATCTCTTTTCGGTGCCGGTAGAGGTCCAGGCCCGTCGGCGTTCGGTCATGACCCAGGGTGACGATCTGGCTTTCCCCTTTCTTGTCGAAGAGGTGGTCATGATGGGTCGCCATCCCCATAGTCAGGGCTGGCCAGATCGTCATGACCGGGAGGTGGTCCGCGAGGCCCTGGTCGAGTGTGAGGTCGAGCATTTGATTGGTCGGGTCTATACCCGTTGTTCAGGCGGTGAACGGCAGAGGATCCAGCTGGCGCGGGCCCTGGTCCAGATATGGGATCCAGATCCGGAGGAACGTTGCCGCTGGTTGCTGTTGGATGAGCCGACGTCAGCGCTTGATCTGGCCCATCAGCACGCCTGTCTCCAGGTGGTGCGACAACGGATGGCGGCCGGGGTCGGGGTCTTGGCAGTGTTGCATCATCTGGAGCTGGCAGCGACCTACGCTGATGATCTCCTGGTCCTGGATCAGGGACGAGTGGCGGCCCATGGTCCGGTCGCGACGACTCTTGATGATGGCTTGTTGAGCAGAGTCTACAGGCTGCCGATCCGCTGCGAGCGAGATGCCGATGGCGACTGGTCGATACGTGCCAAACCGGAGCGTCCTGCCATCGTCACAGCGGCCCGGTCATGATCGTGGCGGCGCAGACCTGGGTGAAGCCGGCGCGTTCGTAGAGGGTGATGGCGGCGGAGTTGTCGGCCAGGACCTCAAGGCCGAGGCGACGGGTGCCCCGGACGGCTTCGTGGTGGAGGATGCCGGCCAGCAGGCGATGGCCGCAGTGGCGGCCCCGGAACCGGGGGTCGACCGCCACCAGGCTGAGCCAGGCCCGGCCAGGATGGTCCTTGAGGGCCGCTGCGGCGACGATGCGGCCGCCATCCTGGAGCAGGTAGTGGCGGTAGCCTTCCCGTTCCCGCTGGCTTAAGGGGTCATCGGGATAGGAGCTGTCGGGGAATCCCTGGCGCAGCAGATGGACCAGCTCAGCGTGGTCGCGGGCCTGGGCCAGATGGACTCCAGCCTCGGCTGGCAGGCTGCCAGGCAAGGTCAGTTCGTAGAGGCGATCGATCTTCCACGGGCTCAGGCCCTGGCCGAGCCAGAACGAGCGGGCCCCGCGGTTGCGCTGATCGATCAACACCCGCAGGCTGCTGAAGCCGCCGTCGCGGGCGGCTTCACGGCAGGAGCGGACCAGCAGACTGCCGATGCCCTGGCGTCGGTGGCCGCCATCGACCACCGGTCCCCACAGGGTGACCTGTTCGGTGGAGTAGGGACAGATTGCCAGGCTGCCCAACAGTTGCGGGCCGTCGACGGCGCACAGGGTGCCCAGGGTATCGCCGACCAGTTCCGGGGTGACCGGCATGGCCATGCCGGCCGGCTCGCCGCACATGGCATGGCAACGGCCAGCAGTGGCTCCGGCGAACAGGGCGACCACTGCTGGCAACAGTTCCGGCCGGCGGTCGAGATCGGTCAGCTGGCAGGTGGTCACGATCCAGGCGCGCCATCGGGACCATAGACCCGGTAGTCGATCTCCTGGAAGATGCTGTCCCGCCATTCGATCGGGCCCAGCAGGTCCGGGTCTTGAGAACCCTGCTGGAGCATGTCATAGAGGCCGGTGAAACGGTTGATGTGGTCGCGGATGCGACGGCTGGCATAGGCCGGTGAGGTGTTGGTGGTGAGGATGAAGGCCCAGTCCGAGCTTTGCGCCAGCAAGAGTTCACGGGCCATCTGGTTGAGGATGCGGCGGGTCAGGCCGCTGGCCTGAGGATGGGCGGCGGCGCAGCTGCGCATGCGTTCCTCGGCGGCGTGCAGATGGCGATAGGACCAGTCGTTGGTGGGGTTGATCCAGACCCCGCTGTAGCCGTTGTCGCCCCAGGAGCTGGCGCAGGGGGTGACCACCTGATGCAGGCTGTTGGCTTCCAGGTAGCGGGTCGGGGTGGTGGCCACCAGTTCCGGACAGGCGGCCACGGCCCGCAGGGCGCTTTCGATGAATTGCGGTCCTTCGTACCACCAGTGGCCGAACAGTTCGGCGTCGTAGGGAGCGACCACCACCGGGCTGCGGTTGAGGATCGCCCGCAGGTGGCGGCACTGGTGGAGGCGTTGGGTGATGAACTCCTGGCCGTGGCGCATGGCCAGACCGAAGGCCTCGGTCGGCTGGTAGGGCCGTTTCTGGTCCAGCGACACCTTGCCGGTGACGGCGTGATACTTCAGGCCGAGGTCGCGGCGGATGCCATCGGGATGAAGGAAGTTGCGGACGTAGTCGTAGTCGCCGTCGTAGCCCAGATCGCGATAGAACTCACGGTAGGGGGCCGAGCCGGGGTAGCCGGATTCGGCCGACCACACGCTGCGGCTGCTCTCAGGATCGCGGCCGAAGGCGGCCACGCCGCTGCGGGTGTAGACCGGGGCGTAGACGCCGTAGCGGGGCCGCGGCGAGCCGAAGTAGATGCCGTGCGATTCGACAAAGAAAAAGCGGATATTGTGGCGCCGCAAAAGCTGCTCGATGCCCGGCTGATAGCCACACTCGGGCAACCAGATGCCCCGTGGGGCGCGATGGAAGTGCTTGCGGAAGTTGGCCACCGCCACGGCGATCTGGGCGTTGCGGGCCTCATCGGTGATCATCAGCGGCAGGTAGCCATGGGTGGCACCGCAGGTGATGGCCTCGATGACCCCGGCCTCGACCAGGTTGCGGACCCAGTTGATGATGGTCCCGTGACGGTCGAGCATGGCCAAGCAGTAGCGGAAGTGGTCCCGGTACATCACTGCCGCTTCGGCGAAGGGGCTGTGGGCTTTGGCCGGCACCTCCTGCTCGGCCAGATCCAGCAGGCGCCCGACATGGCGTCGATAGCGCTCCATCAGCAAGGGGTCGACCAGCATCTCGCACAGCGGCGGCGACCAGGTCATGGTCAGGCGAGCCGGGATCCCTTCGCGATGCATGCGATCCAGGCGCTCAAGCAGGGGGATGTAGGTCTCGGTGATGGCCTCGAACAGCCAACTCTCCTCAAGGAAGACCGGTTCCTCGGGATGGCGCACGAAGGGCAGATGGGCATGGAGGACGAAGAGCAGTTCACCGACGATCATCAGGTCTTTCGTGGGCGCCTGGGGCCAGGCGCCATCAGGATGAGGACATGCGGAAGAGGCGGGAGAACGCGATCACCGTTTGGCTGCACGACTGCTGAGGGCCGAACTGGATGGCAGGGTGCCGCTCCAGGGATTGACGGCTCCGACCCGCTGCCAGAGGTGGTTGGTCATGTGCCGGTCACGCAACAGGGCGGCGCTGGATGGCTGATCGGCCAGCCCGGCGCGCACTAGGAGCTCGTTGAAGGTTTCGTCGATCGACATCCACTCTTCGTCATAGCGGTCACTGGGACCCAGACGGGGCGTCTCGACCGGATTGGACTTGATCAGCATGGCCAAGGTGCCATCGGGGCCGCGCAGGGCCAGTTCGGCATGGTAGCGCTGGCCGGGAGCCACGGTGATGTAGTAGTTGCCGCCGCGCAGGTCGACCTCGCGCTGTTCGACGCCACCATGGGCATGCAGGACCAGGACTGGGGTGCCGTCATGGCCGAGATAGGCCCGGGCCCGGGCCAGACAGGCATCGGAGATCTCCCAGTAGGCGAACAGATGCTGGGGATCCTGAACCAGCATCACCAGGCGGTCATCGCCGTAGTGGGGGGGGATGGGCAGGCCGGGATCGCCATGCGGATGGATCGGGGCGGCCGCCGCGGTCGAGCCGACGGAGGAGCTCGGCAGATCATCGGCTGGAGCGCTTGTAGCAAGCGCCAAGGGTTCACGAGGACCAATGCTGGAGCGTAGCACTGCGATCAGCTCGGCCTTGCGCAGGGCGCTGATCTTGGTGATCCCCTGTTCCTGGGCCAGTTGGCGCAGTTCCTTGACGGTCATCCGGTCGAAGTCGTCGGTGGCAGGCATGACGTTTCCTGGGGTCTGGGGAACGAGGGATCACGACCACGCAGTCGTGTCACACATCAATGATGCCGATCAGCCGCCAAAGGCAAGCGTGACTCCATGATCCAGTCATTGTCGCCGCATGACACATATGTCATCCTGGATGTAGACAGGTAAGGCCTTTCATGAAGGGCATATAGGACATTGGTTGTGATCCAGCGCGGTCACGGCCGGGTCACATGGCTTCCCTTGGGGATCACCACCACACCGTGGGGAGTGACGTGGAAGCGCTTCATGTCCTGTTCTGGATCAACGCCGATCTGGACGTCCTCATCGATCACCACATGCTTGTCGACGATGCAGCGGTTGATCTGGGCGCCCCGACCGACCTGGACATCGTCCATGAGGATCGACTGGTCGATCTGGCAGTAGCTGTTGATGCGGCAGTCCCGACCGATGATGGAGTTGCGGACCGTGCCGCCGGAGATGATCGAGCCTTCACAGACGATCGACTGGATGGCATGACCGATGCGGCCTTCGACATTGTGGACGAACTTGGCCGGGGGCAGGAAGGTGACCGCCGAGCGCAGAGGCCATTCGGGATTGTAGAGATCGAGCTGGGGATGGACGGCCCGCAGGTCCATGTTGGCATCGTAGTAGGCGTCCAGGTCACCGACATCGCGCCAGTAGGAGTCATTGGCATCGGAGGCCGAGTTGGGGATCTGATTGCGTGAGAAGTCGTAGGCGTAGAGCTTGCGTCCCTCGGCCAGCATCTTGGGCAGGACATCCTTGCCGAAGTCGTGGGTGCTGTTGTCGTTGCCGGCATCCTCTTCCAGTTCGTCGAGCAGACCCTGGGTCTGGAAGATGTAATTGCCCATCGACACCAGGGCCAGGTCCGGTTTGCCGGGGATCGGGGTGGGATTGCTGGGCTTCTCCTGGAAGCCGATGATCTGCCAGTCCTCATCCACCTGGATGACCCCGAACTGGTGGGCCTCGGCGATGGGATGGGGGATGCAGGCGACGGTGGCGTCGGCCTCCTTCTCAATGGTGTAGTCGACCATGTGGGCGACGTTCATGAAGAAGATGTGGTCGCCGCCGAAGACCGCCACCAGACCGGGGTCACGGTCGCCGATCAGATTGCTGTTCTGGTGGATGCAGTCGGCGGTGCCCCGGTACCAGTGATCGCCATGGCGTTGTTGGGCCGGCACGGCGCGAACGAAGTGGCCGGGAGCCAGCGAACTGAACGACCAGGCATCGAGCAGATGCTCGCTTAAGCTCTGACTCTTGAATTGGGTCAGGACATAGATCGAGTAGATGCCGGAGTTGATGAGATTGGACAGGACGAAGTCGATGATCCGGTAGCAGCCGCCGAAGGGCACCGAGGGCTTCGACCGTTCGTTGGTCAGGGGCATCAGTCGGGTGCCCTTGCCACCGGCCATGACGAAGGCCAGGATGCGCTTGTTGATGGGGGGTGACATGGTGTCCTTTCCGGCCTGAGTCGTTACGTGACGACATGCCTCTTGCAGTCGGTACGTCTTGTGTATCGCCAGTCGGTCAGGGGTTCAAATGATATTTCCATGAATCGGCAGGGTCACCAGGCATTGACCTTGTCGGGGTCGATGTTCATCAGGAACTCGATATTGCTCTTGAATCGCCCCAGCTTGCCCTTGAGGAACTCGATGGCGTCCTGAGGGCTGCGCTCGGCCAGGAACTTGCGCAGGGCCCAGAGGCGACGCATCTCGTCGGGGTCCTTTATCAGCAGGTCGTCCTTGCGGGTGCCGGAGGTGGTGACATCGACGGCCGGGAACACCCGACGGTTGGCCAGGCGCCGGTCGAGGACCAGTTCCATGTTGCCGGTGCCCTTGAACTCCTCGAAGATCACCGTGTCC
>SLQH01000548.1 GCA_007131555.1 Planctomycetota bacterium
CGATGCGCTCGCGCAGGGCGGCGTTGTCCGGGAAGGGGAAGTTCTTCTGGAAGCCAAAGGCCGGGGCCACGAACTGGACCGGCATCTCCAGGGCCTCGCTGAGGGCCAGCATCGCGGCCAGGGTGGCGGGCGTGGTGAGGCCGGGCAGTTCGTCGATCGACAGTTCACGGAAGTAGCGCCGGCCGATGTCGGTGGTGAAGACCTGGGCCCGGGCGGCGGCATAGGCCCGGTCGCGGCGCTGCATCTTCTGCATCGCCGGCCACACCGCCCCGAGCAGGCCCGCCAGGTCCTCCTCGGCCATGGCCAGACCCAGCTCCTGGAGTCGCTGGCGGACCGTCTCGACGATGGTCGGCGGGATGGTGGCGAAGTGGCGGGGGGCGTCGGCGGCTGGGGTGGCCATCAGTTCCGGGCTGAGGTCGAAGGTGATGTAGGTGGCCAAGACGCTGCCGCGCACCAGGGCCGCTTCACGCTCATCGTACTTGCCGCCGACCGGCTGATGATCGGCATTGAAGCCCCAGGGCAGGCGCCGGTTGTGGAAGCCGTACTTCAGCTTGGCCAGCACCGCTCCGTGGCTCATGCCCTCGACGCTCTGGCCCTGATGGCCTTCCGGGACATCGGCGCCGATGAAGGGGAAGCGGCAGGTGTCGAGGGCGCCGTCGAGCATCGGCTCGACATCGAACACCAGCTCGCGGGGGATGGAGTTCTGGTTGGCGGTCAGGGAGATGCCCAGCTGGGCCATGGTCCAGTCGACCGCTGGCCAGTGCAGGGTGGTGAAGCGGGCTCCCACCCCCAGGCTGGTGGTGGCCAGCGAGCCGCTGGCGCTGGGGAAGATGGTGCTGAGTGGATCCACCTCCTGGATCAGGTTCTTGAGCCGCAGGAGGTTGTTCCAGGTGGCCGGATAGGCCCACAGGCCGGGGTTCAGCTCGGCCCCGCCGTCCAGGTCCAGGCCGGTGACGGCCTCGCGCACCAGCCAGGCATGGTCGCCGGTCTCGGGTTCCTCGATCAGGGCCACCCGGGTCTCCCCCAGGGTGAAGACCGAGGCCGGATACTGCTCGAAGTCGGGCAGATCACCGGCCAGCAGCCGCTCGCGCACGTGCGGCCAGTCAAGACAGAAGTCCGGGGAGATGGCGGGGTTGGATGTGATGCGGATGCCGTTGGCCAGCAGGAAGTCATTGATGCGGTGGGTGTGGGACATGGCAGCTCCGAAGCGCGGTGGAAAGGGTCACGCTATGTCCGGTCTGTGGTGATGCAATCGTGCCCGGACCCTGTGGCCGCCTGGGTGATGGTCGGCTGCATGCAGAGCGTATACAGCGGCATCATCAGGCTGTTGAAACACGGCTTGTCATGGATGACCTTGATGACCCCGTCGCCATTGCTGCGGACTCAGGCCGGTGAAGCGCTTGAATACCGTGGCAAAATACTGGCTGGAGGGGAAGCCCAGGTCATGGGCCAGCCGGGTGATGCTGACCGGCCCGGCCCGCAGGCGTTCCTGGGCCCGCAGCACCCGCAGATGGTTGCGATAGGCGGCCGGGGTGAAGCCGGTCTCGGCCTGGAAGCGGGGGTGGAAGACGGACGGGGCAAGATCGGCGATCGCAGCCCAGTCGGCGACATCCTCCTGGGCGTCGATGGCCGTATGCATGTGGGTGAGGACGGCCCGGATCGCTGGGCTGACGGTGCGCACCGGGGCAGGCGGGCCGGCGATGCAGGCCCGCGCGCTGGCCACCAGCACTTCGAGCACCAGGGCATGGATCTGGGCCGCAGCCAGCGCATCATCGTGTCGATGCTCGGCCAGCAAGCCGTCGAACAGGTCCTGCATCTGTGCGCCGGCATGGGCTGTGCGCGTCCAGTGCCGGCGCAGACTGCCAGCGGCCTGATCCCAGGCCGCCAGACCCCGCTCGGCCAGGTCGACGATCATCCAGTAGATGACGAAGGGGCCCATCACCGCATTGACGGCTCCGTGCCGTTCATCAGGTCCGGTGATGAAGAGTTGGCCGGTCGTCAGTTCGTGGACCTCGTCTTCGACCCACCAATGGGCGACACCACGGGCGATGTAGCAGATCTCATGGGACGGTCCGTGGGCATGGGCGGCCAGCCGCCCCGGCTGGGCCGTGGTGGCGGCATGGCGACCGAGCATGTGCACGGCGGGTTCGGGGATGTCGGCCTCGACCAGGATCTCGCGGATGACCGACATGCAGCTGCTCCCACCGTGTTCGAAATCATCTGGCAGAGGCAGAAAGACGCAAGGCCTGCGGCAGAGGTCATGATCGCACCATCACCAACGTCGTCATGAGGAGGACCGACCATGACATTCATCCCGGCCAATGAGCGTGATCTGCTGCAGGCACTTGCCACCCGGGTGCGAGAGATCGCCGTGAGTGACCTCAACCGGCAGCGTCGGCAGCGGGCCTTCGCCCTCAATGATCTCAGCCTTGAACGGCCCTTCGTCCTGTGCCTGCCGGAGAACGCCTGGCGGGAACTGGTGCCGCAGGAATCGCTGCGGTGCAGTCATCCTGAGCCGCGTCGTTTCGAATGGGATCTGCGGGCGCGCATCTTCCAGCATGATGCCATCGGTGATGACGCGGTGATCGAGGACATCCTCGATGTGCCGACCGTGGCTGACATCAGCGGCTGGGGGGTTGACATTCCTCAGCATCGCGTTGCTGATCACGGAGCTGCCACCTGGGATCCGCCGTTGGCCGACATCAGCCGTGATCTGCCCCGTCTGCACCAGCGTACACTGACGGTCGATCGGGCGGCTACCGCCCAACGTCTGGCCCTGGCCGAGGATCTCTTCGATGGGATCCTCATGGTGCGTGAGAGTTTCGGTGGGATGTGGTCGGTCGGTCTGACCGCCAGCGCCATCAAGCTCATCGGCCTGGAGCAGTTCCTGTTCGCCATGTACGATGATCCACAAGGCCTGCATCGGCTGATGGCCTGGCTGCGCGATGACTGCGCCCACCTGATGGACCAATGCGAAGCGGCCGGTCTCCTGGACTCGATGGCCGGAGCCAATCCGGTGGGTTCCGGCGGGATCGGGTATACCACGGCCCTCCCCAGCCGTGATCCGCGCGATCCGTCATATCGCCGGCCGGTCACCTATCGCCAGCGCTGGGGCCTGGGGGAGAGCCAGGAGACGGTCGGCGTGTCACCGGAGATGTTCGCCGAATTCGTGCTGCCGTATCAGCGCCCCCTGCTCGAACGTCTCGGCCTGGTCTGCTATGGGTGCTGCGAAGGTCTCGAGACACGCATTGATCACATCCTCGACCTGCCTCGTCTGCGGCGGGTCTCGGTCAGCCCCTGGGCCGATCAGGCCATCATGGCCGAGAAGTTGGGCCGCAAGGCCATCTTCAGCCGCAAGCCCAACCCGGCCCTGGTCTGCGTCGACTTCAACGAGGCGGCGGTACGCAGGGACCTGCGCTCGACCCTGGCGGTGGCCGATGGCTGTGTGCTGGAGTTCGTCCTCAAGGACACCCACACCGTCCAGCATCAGACCGACCGCTTCGCCCGCTGGGTGGCCATCGCCCGCGAGGAGATCGACCGGCATTACGCTGATTGAAGGGTCGTGATCTGTGGGTTCATGCAGGCAGCCGTCAGCTGGTGTATCATAGGTCCAGATGATTCATGATACATGCTCGGTCGCTACCCCGGACAGAATCCAGGAGTCAAGGGCCAAACCGTGGTGATGATATGCCCATGTCGAGGGAGCATTCCTGGGCTTGTGCATCCCCTCAAAGGATGATAAGCTTGATGAACCATGGCTTCCGATCCGTCAGATCATGATGACAAGCTGCCTGCCCTGCCGCCTTTAGGTGGATTCCCGCCAGACGCGGACGCAGAAGGGGATGGCGAGGCAGATGATTCGGGTCCGGCCCTGCCGGAGGTGGCGGGCATGCGGTCGGTGAAAGTCGAGCAGGATGAAGCTGCTGACGAAGCCGATTCCGGGGTTGAGGCTGTCATTGGCGCTGCTCCGGCCCCAGTTGAGGAAGGGGCGCCAAGCGATCCGTTCCTGGGACGCAGCTTTGGTGGTTACCAGCTGATCGAGAAGATCGGGCACGGCGGCATGGGCATGGTGTATCGGGGCCGTCAGGTCAGTCTCAATCGCGATGTGGCGGTCAAGCTGCTCAACAAGGCCCTGGTGGACAACGATGAGTTCATCAAGCGCTTTCGTCGTGAAGCCCAGGCCATGGCCACCATCCACCATCCCAACATCGTGTCGGTCATCGACTTTGGTGAGTCGGACGGCATCTGGTACATGGTCGCCGAGTACGTTGAAGGCAGCAACCTGGCCAAGTGGATTCGCGAAAAGGTCATCGTGCCGGTGACGGATCTGGTGCCGATCATCATTCAATGTCTCAGTGGCCTGGCCTATGTGTCGCGCAACAACATTGTCCATCGTGATATCAAACCAGACAACATCCTGATTGATCTTGAGAACACGGCCAAGATAGCGGATTTTGGTCTGGCCAAGGATATTGCCAACAACGATACCGATCTGACGGCCGCCGGATCAGCTATGGGCACCCCAGCCTATATGAGTCCCGAGCAGTGCATGGGTCGCAATCTGGATGTACGCAGTGACATCTACTCACTTGGGGTGGCGGCCTATTTCGCCCTGACCGGTGAGAAACCCTTCACTGGGAGCAGTTCTTTTGAGATCATGACCAAGCAGCGGGAATACCACCCGCCCGAGGCGGCCCAGCTCAATCCTCAGATCCCGCCGCCGGTCTCGGAACTGGTCATGCGGATGATCGCCAAGAAGCCTGTAGATCGCTTTGCCGGGGCAGATGAGTGCCGTGATGATTGGATCGGGGTGGCTACGGAAATCGGCTTGATGGGTCCTGTGACCCGTTCCGGAGAGTTCCTTCTGCCGGTGCCGCCAGTGTCAGCGCGTCCGCCCAGCGCAGAGTCCCAGGCCCGTATGGCTGCGGTTGCCTATCCCGATGTTGACGATCAGGTGCCGGAGTCTCCGGTTGCCGATCTGGGCTTGCCCGAGCCGCCACCCCTGCCCGATCCCAATGCCGGTGATCATGTGCCTCGTCAATTGACTCCGGCACCTACGTCACCGATGCGTCCTCCCGGTACCGAACCGGTTGTTCGTCCTCCGACCACCCGAGCCCAGCAGAGTGCCCGGCATGGCAAACGCGCCGAGAGCACTGGTGAGTTCATGACCTGTCCTCGTTGCGGTCATCTCAACCAGGGTCATCGCAACAGTTGTGAGCGTTGCGATACCTCGTTCCAAGAGACCGCTCCCGGTCGCCAGGATGTCACGAGCATGCTGGCCGAGGCCGAACGCTTGTTGCATCAGGGGCATTATGACGACGCCGCTCGTCGTTTTGGCAAATTGGCCGAGATGGAGCAGGATCGTCGCCAGCGGAGTGTCTTGCGGGCCAAGGAGCGCGAGGCCCGCAATCATCTTGAGCAACAGACCTTGCGTGAGACCCAGCAACGTTCGTCGATCTTCGTGGCCCAGGGTAATCCCAAGGCCGCCCTGAAACTGCTGGAGCGGGCCAAGGCAAGTCAGTCGGCAGTCATGATCACTGAGCATCTGCAGTCTCAGATCGATGAGATCCGTCGTCAGATGTCACGTCGTCGGCGTAGGCGGATCATCATCGTGATCCTGGCCTTGTTGGTGGCTGCTGGCGTGGTGGCCCATCATTTCTTTGCTGATCAGATCACGGCCTTGATCCGTGACTGGTCGGCCATGGACGTCACATCAGACGGAGGGAGCTGAGATGGCTCATTGCCCCCGCTGTGGTGCCGATCAGGAGGTGGCGGCCGGGGCTCGCTGGGCCGTGTGTGCCCAGTGTGGCCACCTCTGGAAACCCGGAACAAGCCAGGAGTCGCCAGCCGCTGGCGATAGTGACGCAATCATTCCCGAGGCGCTTGATATCAAGCCGATCACGGTTGCCGAGCATGTCGACCAGAAACAGGATTCCGATGAGATTCCCGACCTGGCCGAGGCCCCCGTCAGCGATCCGGTGAG
>SLQH01000492.1 GCA_007131555.1 Planctomycetota bacterium
CGCTGTGGCTGACAATGGTTCGGGATAGGTACGGAACGTGTCATCGTGGAGGATTGCCAGACAAGACCAGCAATGCACCGGTCCATGGCATGCAGGCTCCCGTCTACCGACGTATCTGATGGACACCGTCAGGAGGCAACGACGAAGATGGGGTGCTACTGCGGTTTTTGCCTCAGTCCTTCCAGTCGGGGATCAGATGCTTGGGACATCGGCTGCACCAGTTACCAGGCTTCTTGCCACAGCAGGAGCGACGGTAGCCGAGGGCCTTGAGCACCTTCTTGGCATCGTCTCCATCCAGGCTGAGGGTGTAGCGACGCTTCTTCTTGTCGTCCGACTTCTTGCCCATGGTCAATCCCTTCCGGTGCGTGAGGAACTGTCGGTAACGATACTAACGCCCATATACGCAGCAACTACCCTCCATGATGGGTCTCCTGACGGTCACGCTCTGGACATGCCCCTCACCGACATCCCCAGGATGTCGGTCCGGAATAGCGACCGAGCATGGCGTTCAGCAACGGCTGATCTTAGGAGTCTGTAAGGGATAGCGACCAAGCATGGCGCAGTGCATTTTCGAGTCCCGATTTCGTCGAAAACCGCAGTCATAGCCGTAGCTAGGGTGAGGATTTTCGCCGGATAGGGGCCGAAAAGGCCAAGCCAGGCGATGTGTCAGTCTATTCCTTACAGGCTCCTAGGGCTTTTGTACACGGCGATTGAGAAGAACTGGGTCTGACTCGTTACCCCACGTCACGGTTCCGCCCCTTCAGGGCGGTGATGAAAAAGACGCCATCGCACCCAGGGCGTTGCCCTGGGCTATCTCATAATGCCCCCTTGGGGCGATGATCGAGGATGAAGAGGGAGCGATGCCGCTCCTACGCAGCGCCCCGTGACTCCCCAGAGATCGCCTGGACCACTGTGCTTCAGCCCCGAAGGGGCGTCATGAAACAGCCCAGGGCAACGCCCTGGATACAGGCCTTGTATCATCACCGAGCCCTGATGGGGCGCAGTATCATGATGAATGCTGAGCTCGGTATTGGTGGCCACCAGATGACATGTGCTACAGCACCCGCCGCGCCCGGATCACCTCGCGATAGTAGTTTCCGCTCAACTTCACGGTGCGCTGCTGAGTGGCGTAGTTCACCCGCACCAGACCGAATCGCACGCTGTAGCCGCTGCCCCATTCGAAGTTGTCGAGCAACGACCACGCGAAATAGCCACGTAGCGGGATGTGTTCAGCCAGAGCGCGAGCGCAGCACTCCAGGTTGAGGCGCAGCACCTCCTTGCGGTTGACGTCCAGCACCTCGCCATCGGTGGTGATGCCTTCGCTGCAACCCAGGCCGTTCTCGGTGATGGCCAGCGGCAGTTCCGGCGCCAAGCGATGGACCCAGCGCAGCATCCAATACAGGGCCAGCGGAGTGAACGAGATCTGGGTGACCCCGGTGTCAAAGGCGGGTATAGGCATGGTATTGAAGCCCAGGCCGCCCGGTACCGCGCGTACCGGCTGGCCACGATAGCAGTTAAGACCCAGCCAGTCGAGCGGGGTGCCGATAATGCGCATCTCGTCGTCGGTGAACTCGGGAGCGTCGGCACCCTCGGCCGCCAGATGCTCGTCGCGGTAGCGGCCTTCGATGATCGGCAGCAGTTTGGCACGGTTGAACCAACTCGCCTCGTAGGCCATCCAGGTGGCAGCGACGTGCTCATCAGACTCCCACACCGGCCAGAACACCTCGGGATCCTCGACCAGGCCCATGGCCACCGGCCGCTTGGCGGCGGCACGGGCGGCGAGCACGCCCAGGCCATGCGCCAGCACCGCGTTATGGGTGGTCTGCGCACCGACTTGGCGTGACAGGGTCAAGCCCGGCGCCGAGGCGCCACGGTGATAGGCGCGGCGCGTCATGTTGTCGATCTCGTTGAGGGTCGCCCAGGTCGTCACCCGGTCAGACAGCCGACCGACCACCAAGCCGGCGTAGTCGGCGAAACGCCGGCTGACCTCCTTCGAGCGCCAGCCACCGTAGCGGCTCTCCAGGGCCTGCGGCAGATCCCAGTGGCAAAGGGTGGGATAGGGTGTGATGCCGGCCTCCAGCAGGGCGTCGACGAACTGTTCGTAATGGGCCAGGCCGGCCTCGTTGACCGTCCCCTCGCCATCGGGCAGGATGCGCGGCCAACTGATGCTGAAACGGTAGGCGGTGAGACCCAGTTCGCGCATCAGCGCCAGATCTTCGCGCCAGCGGCGGTAGTGGTCGCAGGCCACCGTAGCGTCCTGGTCATCCTTGATGCGACCGGGCTGGCGACAGAAGACATCCCAGATCGAATCGCCCCGACCGTCCTCGCCCACCGCACCCTCGATCTGGTAGGCGGCGGTGGCAGCGCCGAACAGGAAGTCGGGCGGAAAGGAGTGTTCGGCCATGATGGATCCTCACGTTGGGGATGGTGATGCCAGGCATCCTGGCGGGATCACGGCCGTGGCAATCCACGTCTGGGGCCAGAGTCCCAGGCCCTGGTGCCCATCCACCTCACCCGGCATACACCTGGATGGAACCCAGCACCGGTCGCGCCCGGCTGGCCAGGATGCGCAGGCGGAGGGCGTCGCCCACCGCCTGATCGAAGCGCAGGATGCGTTGGGCGCCGATGACGCTGCCACGGGCCACCTCGTGCCAGCCGCGCCAGCGGCGGATGTCGATGGCGAAGGCTTCGATCCGTTGGCCAAAGGCGATGGCCTCCTCAATGCGGACCCCGGCCACCGGGCCGTCTTCGGCCAGCGGGATCACCACCTGAGCTGGGCACCCGTCGGCCTCCCACCAGGTGTCGGGATCGCCATCGGTGAGGTGGGCCGGGTCGCCGGACGCGGTCGGGCCAGCCTCTACCGCCTGGCCATGCGCCAGGTCGATGGCGGTGAAGGCCGCCAGGCGCTGACCCAGGCCACGCAGGGCCAGGCGGTCGGCCGTGGGGATCAGACCCCGACGGTCAGGCGGCAGGTTGAGGTTGAGACCGGCCCCACGACCGACGCTGGCCAAGTACATGGCGAACAGGTCATCCGGGCTGTGCGGCCGCTCATGGGGATGGAAGAACCAGCCCGGACGGATGCTGACATCGACCTCGACCGGTCGCCAGGTGTCGCCCTCGGCATCGCCGTCGATGAGCTGCTGCAAGACGTCGCGGCCGAAGGCCTCGCCGGCGCGGCGCACCCGGCTCCAGCCGGAGGCGCTGGCGAAACCAGCCTCGTTGCCGCACCAGCGCACATCCGGGCCGATGTCGCTGAACAGCACCGCCTGCGGCTGGAGCTCGCGACACAGGGCGAACAATTCCCCGAAGCGGTAATAGGTGGCGGCGTCGATGCTGCGCTGCTCGCGGGCGCCACCGTAGAAGCCATCGCCGCCGTTGGCGCCATCGAACCACAGCTCACACAAGGGGCCGTAGCCGGTCAGCAGTTCGCGCCACTGGGCGTGGAACACCTCGACATATGCGGACGAACCGTAGTGCGGATGATTCCGGTCCCACGGCGAGCAGTAGAGGCCGAAGCCCAGCCCGGCCTCGCGGCAGGCCTCGGCCAGTTGGCGCACCACGTCGCCCCGACCGTCGCGCCACGGTGAACGGCCGACATGGTGGTCGGTGGTGGCGGTGGGCCACAGGCAGAAGCCGTCGTGGTGCTTGGCGGTGAGGATCAGCGCCGTCAGGCCACCCTCCTGGGCCGCCGCCACCCACTGGCGGCAGTCGAGAGCGCTGGGGGCGAACAGGCTGGGTGATTCATCGCCGTAGCCCCACTCGCGGTCGGTGAAGGTGTTGAGGCCGAAGTGCACAAAGCCGTAGGTCTGGCGACGATGCCAAGCCAGTTGACGAGGGCTGGGCACGGGGCCGTGGGCAGCGGGGCGGGACATGGCGTTTCCTCCGGTCGGCATGCCAGTATCATCATCAGCATGGGAAAATCCATGCCACCGGCGATCGATGATGTGTCGTTTCCGCTCTTCGGTAAGGGCGCCACGGCGCGCATCGACGATCGTCTGCCGCTGCGCCTGCTGGCCCTGTGCGGCTGCACCCTCCATTCCGGCTGGCAGGGCACGGATCTCAGCGCGCCGACCTGGCGCATCTACTGCAATCTCGATGAGGGCGCCGAGGCGCATCTGGGTCGCCAGCGCCTGCCATTTGCCGCTCGTCAGCTCTACGTGATCCCTGCCTGGCTGCCCTGGACCGCCGCCTGCTGCGGTCGGGTACGGCACCTCAACGCCATGCTCGACCTGCCCTCGCTACCCCGTGAACGGGTGCGCAGCGCCTGCCGCAGCATCGTCTGCGTGGCCGGGCCAGAGGATCCCCTCACCACCAGTTGGCTGCACTTGGCGGCTGATCTGGCCGCCACCGCCACGGCCGGCCCGGCCCTGCAGGCCCGCGGCCTGGAACTGACCTGGGCGGTGTTGGCCCGCTATCTGCACCACCTCGGACCGGCAGCCGAGGCCTTGCTGCCCACCACCCGCGACCGCGCCCTGGAACATCTCTGCGCCTGGATCGACACCCATCTCGGCGAACCGCTGCCACGCGCCCGGCTGGCCCACGAGGCCGGATGCAGCGAGGCGGCCCTGGCTCGGCGCTTCGCCAGCAGCCTGGGCACCAGCCCGGCGACCTGGATACGCCAGCGCCGCGTGGCCAGGACCAGCGATCTACTGCGCTCCACCGACCTGTCGCTGGAGGAGATCGCCCAGCGTTGCGGCTTCGCCGACCGCAGCCGCCTGACCCGGGTCTTCACCGAACTGGTCGGCTGCCCGCCAGCACGGTGGCGGCGCAATGGTTGAATCCAAATCCGGCTGGAGGGCACCTCGAACCAATGGAATTGCACTAAGGATCTCCTGAAGCACTGGTCAGGCAGTGATCTTCCGTTCCATGACGGACTCCTTTCTCATTCGCAGGTCTTCAAGGGCATATTTCAACTACAAATCTCGCGAATGGAAGAGATGAATATGGAATGTGTATTGCTGTGGTTTTCATTCGCGTGATTCGTAGTTAAAAATCTGAACACACACACTTTCTCTCTCTCTCTACAGCAGCATGCATTGCGGACAACGACCTCCGAGTACCGTTATGCATCTGACCGTGGTCTTCAGGGGTTTCGTTCTCTGTCATCGAAATCTTCTTCTGTGACCACATCTGATGACGCATTCCATAGGTATGACCGAACATGCATCAGTGTCCGAAACCCCAAGAAATCATGTGGTTCTTAGTGCAATTCCATTGCACCTCGAACAAACCTTCCTGGACACATGCAGGCATAGCTGATACGATACGCCCAGTCCAGACGCACGACCAATGGAATTGCACCAAGAAGCACCTGGACGTCTTGACCACAGTCGGATAACGGTTATCGAGCGCTTTGTTGTGTATCCCCGGTCTTCCTGTGTACTGACCACATCAGGGGTGATTCATGAGCCGACGGCTTGATTTTTTCACCACAGAGAGCACAGAGCACACAGAGAAAAGGGATTGTCAGGCGCCATGTCATCTCTCTGTGCTCTCTGTGTCCTCTGTGGTGAAGAAGAATAGAACGTTCCTCCATTGACGTTTGTATCATGGTGGAATGAGACGCCACCAGTTGACGCGCCGACATCGGCGAGCTGTCCTACTGCGCCAACCGCACAATCTCGACCAGTTCATCGTGATCCAGGGCGATGGGGTGGCTGGCGATGCTGCTGCTGGGCCGGGTCACGATGGCCTGGATGTCGTCGGGGCCAAGGTTCCATCGCCCCAGGCCGGGCAGGTGCAGGCGCTGGCGCCAGTCGTCCAGACGGGCGACGCAGGCCTCGATACCGGCCCCCGGCACGCCGGTGATCAGATCGCAGAGGCGGATGATGTCGGCGTGGGCCGGACTGGCAGCCGCCCGCTGACGCAGGGCCCGCTCGGTGACCAGCAGGGTGCCCGGTAGCAGACAGGCGATGCCCTGGCCATGTGGCACCGGACGCAGACCGCCCAGGGGTGCGACCAGACCATGGGC
>SLQH01000059.1 GCA_007131555.1 Planctomycetota bacterium
CTGATCGTCCTCTTCTGGCGGCGTCTCAGGACGAGCGCGAGGTGTGCGCCCATCAAGCATGGCGAAGACATCGCTGGCCACGGCGCTGCCGACCAGTTGCCGGGCGATGCCTTCGTGAACCAGATGGATGCGGGTTCCGCCGACTGGATGTGACATGGCCCGGATCCGCAGCCAGCCGATCTGCCAGATGATATGCGGTTCATCGGGATGATGCAGTTCATTGACCAGGGGATCACCCCAGCGGTCAATAAAATGTTCAAGGGCGGCATCCAGTTGCACTTCGCGGGCGTTGAGCCAGGCCTCGGCCAGATGATCGCGGCGGAGGACCAATTGCAGGTGTTCGTTGGCCTGGATGGAGGCGGGACGCGTCTCGCCGGCTTCCAGGAAACGATGGGGTGGGTAGGTCTTGGCCAGATCACTGGCCGAGGTGCCCCAGTCATGGCCGGCTATGTGGTTGATCTGGGATGGTAGAGGGAGCGATTCTGTGCCCATGCGCAGGGCTGGCTCAACCACCACCGTGCCGAGTTCGGCGAACTGATCACGTCCCATCCAGCTGACCGGAATGGTCGGCAGGGCGATTTCGCCACTGCGGCGGGGCATGAGGGCGAAGGAGACGCTGATATCGCGGGCGCGAGGGTGTTGTTCGATGGTGGCCTCACCGTGCAGACGCCAATCCCGACGCACGCTTGCTGTGGTCAAGGCATTGCGGACCGTCGTGACAGGGTCCACATCCTCGGCCTGAGGGGGCATGGTGCTGAAACGGACCTGGACGATGCCGTTGAGGGGGATGTTCCGGCTGCTGATCTGGGGCCGGAAACGACTTGATCCCTGGGCTGCGTCAAGATGCGATGCCTGGAGCACGCAGAACAGGGCCAGGACGAGTAGGGGAGAGATGTACTGTTGCATATCGGCCATTATGGCATCTTGTTGTAGTGATGAAAGCCCTGGACCTCAGGCGGCTGGCGGCCTGTATGGTGGAGGTATCGGCTGATACCCGTCGGGGTTGATGCTTGCCGCGCCCTGAAGGGATGTAGGGTTCTTGCCGTTGTGGCCAGGGGAACGACTCCCCGATCGGAAAGGAGTGCCGCGCATGAACCGTAACAAGGTCGTTCTGGGTCTACAGTGGGGCGATGAGGGCAAGGGCAAGGTCATCGATGTCCTGGCCGGGCATTTCGATCTGGTCGTCCGTTGCCAGGGCGGAGCCAACGCCGGACATACCGTGGTGGTTGAAGGCCGTAAGACGGTCCTGCACCTGTTGCCGTCTGGGGCCCTGCATCCGGCCGTGACCTGTGTGATCGGCAATGGCGTGGTGATCGATCCCCTGGCTCTCCAGAACGAACTGGCCGATCTCGGCCCAGCCGGAGACGATCTGCGTCCCCGTCTGAGAATCAGTGACCGGGCCCATCTGGTCCTGCCCTGCCACAAGATCATCGACCGGGTCGCCGAGGAGCTCAAGGGCGACAACAAGGTCGGCACCACCCAGCGGGGCATTGGCCCCTGCTACAGCGACAAGATCAACCGTATCGGTCTGCGTTGCGGCGAACTGATTGACGAAGCCCTGTTCGAGAAGCGTCTGCGCATCCTCCTGGCGGCAGCCGATCGGCAACTGGCCCAGATCGGTGATGAGCGCCTGGATATCGAGGCCATCCTCGCCGAGACCCTGCCGCCCTGCCGGGCCATGGCGCCAATGGTCACCGACACCGTCGACTTCCTCCATCGCCAGGGCCGGGCCAAGTCGGTGCTCTTTGAGGGCGCCCAGGGCAGCATGCTGGACATCGACTTCGGCACCTATCCCTTCGTCACCAGCTCCAACACCGGCATCGGTGGGGTCATCACCGGCTCCGGCCTGTCGCATCAGGACGTCGGCGAGGTCATCGGTATCGTCAAGGCCTATACCACCCGGGTCGGGGCTGGGCCGATGCCCACCGAACTGACCAATGCCGATGGCGAGGCCCTGCGCACCACGGGTGGTGAGTTCGGGGCCACCACCGGCCGGCCGCGCCGCTGCGGCTGGCTGGATCTGGTGGTGGTCGGCTATGCCTGCCGCATCAACGGTGTCGACACCATTGCCCTGACCAAGCTTGATGTCCTGTCTGGTCGCAGCGAGTTGCCGGTCTGCGTGGCCTATACCGTGGCTGGCCGACGCATCGAGACCATCCCCGGCCGGATCGAGGACCTTGAAGGGGCCGAGCCGGTCTACGAGACCCTGCCCGGCTGGAGTGAGGACCTCTCATCCTGCCGTCACTTCAACGATCTGCCTGAGGCCGCGCGTCGCTACGTAGCTTTCATTGAGGAACGGGTTGGGGTGCGGGTCGGCTGGATCGGGGTCGGGCCGGGTCGCGATGAGGTCATCTGCCGCTGATGGATGATGTCAGCCCATCCCATGACGATCTGCTGTCGGCGGCTGGGCTACAGGCTGAGCGTCTGCCCCGCCATGTCGCGATCATCATGGACGGCAACGGCCGTTGGGCGGCCCGGCGGGGTCTGGAACGGGCCGCCGGCCATCAGGCCGGGGCGGCGGTGGTGGAGTCGGTGACCAAGGCGGCGGTCGAATTGGGCATCGAATGGTTGACCCTGTATGCCTTTTCGACCGAGAACTGGCGCCGCCCCCAGGGCGAGGTTACGGCCCTGATCGCCCTGCTTGACGACTATCTGGACCAGCAGCTGGCGACCATGGACCGCTACGGCGTCCGTCTGCGGGCCATCGGTCGTCTCGACCACCTGCCCGAAGGTACCCGCAATCGCCTGCATCAGGCGGCCACTGCCACCCGCGATCAGCAGCGCATGACCCTGTCGCTGGCCCTCAGCTATGGTGGTCGCGATGAGATCGTCGATGCCGCCCGGGCCCTGGCGGCAGCAGTGGCGGCTGGGACCCTGCGCCCCGAGGATATCGACCACCAGCGCTTCGCCGCCCATCTCTATGCCCCTGATGCCCCAGACGTTGATCTGCTGATCCGCACTGCCGGTGAGCAGCGTCTGAGCAACTTCCTGATGTGGCAGACCCACTACGCCGAGTACGTCAGCAGTCCGCCCTATTGGCCGGACTTCACCCGCGAGCACCTGCTGGATGCCCTGCGGACCTACCAGGGCCGGGAACGGCGTTTCGGTTCCTTGACCCCAGCAGCATCGATGGAATAGCACGCCATGGCCAGCCCCGAACAGATCTATCGCATCTATACCGGCATCGCCGCCCACGCCGCCGCCATCCGTGACGACCAGACCCGTCGGGGTGAGAAGGTCTCAGGGACGGTCAATCTGCTGCTGTCCGGCGACCGGGGCCGTTTGCTGCGCCGCTGGCAGGACGAGATGGAGGAGTTGTGCGGGGTGCTGGCTGGGCGTCATGACGATCCTTACATCCTGGAAAGCACCCAGGTGTTCTACTGGGCCAGCCTCTATGCCGTCAGTGGCGGCACGACTTGGGCGGAACTCGGCTTCGCCGACCTGCGTCAGCAGGCGGCCAGGACTGGTATTGAGGAGCCCGACGCCCTACTGGCCCAGGCCAAGCGCCTGGCCGAACTGGGTCCAGACCAGGCCAAGCCGGCCAAGCTCTACCTGCTGTGGTGGGTGGCCGATCTGCTCTACCGTCGCCTGACGCCCGGCGACCGCCAGTGGTCCCTGGAACAGATCATGGAGTATGATCTCCAGGAGATGAAGAAGCGCCCCTATCTGCAGGCGGTGCTGGAAGAGGCTGGGGTTTCGTAGTATCAGCGCGCGGAGACTGCCCCGCCTGTTCCTGAATGCCCTCTGCCTGAGGTTGGCGTCGCCTGACCAAGGCGAACAGGGCCGGCAGCACCAGCATGGTCAGGATGCCCGAAGCCAGGATGCCGCCGGTCGAGGCGATCCCCACGCCGTTGCGCAGTTCGGCCCCGATGCCCCGTCCCAGGGCCAACGGCAACATGCCGAGGATGGCCGCCATGGTGATCATCAGCACCGGCCGGAAGCGGTCGCAGGCACCATCAATCAGGGCCTGCGACCGGTCGACACCTTCGCCGATCAGCTGATTGGCCCGGTCGATGATGAGAATGGCGTTGTTGACCACGATGCCGATGAGCATGACCATGGCCATGATCTCGAAGATGCCCAGGCTTGATCCGGTCAGGGCCAGAGCCCAGATGACACCGATCAGGGCCAGGGGTAGGGTGACGAGGATCAGCCAGGGCTGACGGAAGGATTCCAGGATCGCGGCCAGGGCCAAAATGACCAGCACGATGGCGATCAGTCCGGCCTCGCCCAGGGCCTCCTGAGCTTCGGCCATATGCTCATAGTTGCCGACGAAGCGGTGCTGGTAGCCGGGCGGCAGGAGGTCGGCCTCACGGATGGCGGCGTCCAGTTGGTGCACGGCGTCGCCCAGGCTCAGACCGCCGCCGAGGTTGGCCATCAGTTTGGCGATGCGCTGCTTGTTCTTGCGGGTGATGACGATCGGCGCCAGACGGCGCTCGCCCTCAACCAGGCTGTCGAGGCTGATCATCTGGCCGGGCTGGGGGCCGGGGATGGGCAGATGATCGAGTTGATCAAGGCCGGGCTGCTCAGCAAGACTGACGACGATGTCGTAATTGCGGGCCTGCTGGGTGTAGACCCCGGCGGTCAGGCCCTCCAGAGCGGCCCGCAGATCAAGGCCCAGAACGGTGGCTGGCAGGCGCAGATCACGCAGGACATCGCGGCGAGGACGTAGGCGCAGTTCCGGCTTGCCAGGCCGCGCGGTGGTGTCGGTGTCGGTGAACCCGGGGATGGCATCAGCCAGGGCCTGGACCTCCAGCACCAGGGCGTCCAGCACGGCCAGGTCCGGCCCGGCGATCTCCAGTTCCAGATCCACCCCCTGGCCACCGACCATGCTCGGCTGGGTCACGGTGATCAGGGCTCCCGGCACGTCGGTCAGGCGCTGACGGACCTGGCCTTCGAGCTGGTCGATGGTCAGGCGGCGCTGGTCACGCTGGCTGAAGGTCAGGAGGATCTGGGCCAGGTAGACGCCCTCCGAGATCTGGCCGGGCAGGGCATCGATGGTGCCGATGGTGGTGAGGATGTGACCCAGCTCGGGCAGGTCACCCAGGGCGGCCTCGACCTCCGCCACCGCGGCGGCGCTGCGCTCCAGACCGTAGCGCACCGGAAACTCCAGCTTGACATAGATCTCGCCTTTGTCGGGGTCGGTGGCCAGGTCCGAGCCCAGACCGGCAGCGGCCCGGCCGCTGGCCAGGAACAGCGCCACGGCCAAGAGGGCCACGAGCAGGGCACACCAGCGACGGGCGAAGAGCAGGCTCAGATAGCGGCGATAGACGGCGATGATCCGGCCCAGCAGGCCGTTCCAGCCCCGTTCCAGGGCCGGCAGCAGGCCCCGGGCCTGATCGCGACGGGGACGCAGTAGGATCCCGCACAGCAGGGGAGTGAGGGTGAAGGAGATCAACAGCGACACCGCGGTCATGATCAGCAGGGTGATGGCCAGAGGCTGGATCCACAGGCCGATCATGCTCGGCATCACCGCCAGGGGAAACAACACCACGATGTTGGTCAGGGCGCTGGCCAGGACCGCCAGAAAGGCCGTGGAGCTGCCGACCCGGGCCGCCTCGCGGGGCGGCAGGCCGGCATCAAGACGGCTGATGATGGCCTCCAGGACCACGATCGAGTTGGTCACCAGGATGCCCACCGACAGGCCGATGGCGATCAGGGTCGAGGAGTTGAGGGTGAAGCCGACCGCTTGCATGAAGAACAGGGCGATGACCACCGTGGCCGGCATGCTGATGGCCACCACGAACAGGCTGCGCAGGTTGTAGAGAAACAGGAACAGGACCCCGGCGGTGAGGGCGATGCCCTGGGCGACGTTGACCCAGGCGCTGTCGTTGGTGGCGGCGATGAAGGCGTGGGCTGGAAGCCCCATGGCCCGGGCCATGAGGCCGGCCGTAAGGTTGCCCAGATTTCCCGATGGTACAGCGTATGATGGC
>SLQH01000497.1 GCA_007131555.1 Planctomycetota bacterium
CACAGGGCCACCCGTTGTCGCTCGCCGCCGGAGAGGGTGGCCGGCCGGACGTCGATGCGCTCGCCCAGGCCGACGGCGGTCAGCAGGGCCCGGGCCCGGGGTATCATGGTGGCCAATGAGGCCCCGGCGCAGCGGGCGACCATCAGCACGTTCTCCAGGACCGAGAATTCGGTCAGCAGATGGAAGCCCTGGAAGACGAAACCCAGGTTGCGGGCCCGGATGCGGGCCCGTTGGTCGGCGTCGAGGCTGGCGACATCGTGTCCGGCAAAGACATGGCGACCGTGATCGTGGCGATCCAGGAGGCCGAGGATGTTGAGCAGAGTGCTCTTGCCGGTGCCGCTGGCCCCGACGATGGCCAGGGTGTCGCCGGCCTCGACGCACAGTTCGACGCCGCGCAACACATGCAGCCCACCGGGGTAGGTCTTGTGCAGGTCATTGAGATGCAGGAGGGGGTCGGCCATGATCAGCCATGCTCACGGATGGTGTCGATGGGGTCGATGCGGCCGGCCTGCCAGGCCGGTAGGAAGGCGGCGAACAGGCCGATGACGGTGATCATCCCGACATAGGTCAGGGGGATCAGGGGATTGAAGCTGACCGGGGCCTCGGGCGTATACATGAACTCCTGAGGGAACAGCGGCACGCCAAGCCACAGGCTGACCGGGTTGAGCAGGGCCAGGGTGCCCCAGCCGAGGATCCAGCCGCAGATCCCGCCGATCAGGCACAGGGCCAGGGCGATGCCGAGGAAGGCGGCGACGATGGTGGTGCGACGGGCGCCCAGGCCCAGCAAAACGCCGATGTCATGGCGCTTCTCGGCCACCAGGGTGGTGAACACGGCGTAGATGATGAAGACGCAGATGAGCTGGACGCAGATCATCACGAAACCGAGGATGTTGCGGTTCTGGACCACGGTGCGCAGCAGATGGGAGCGCAGTTCGGTCCAGTGCTGGACGACGAGTCCGGGGATGGCCTCATGGATCGCACTGCGGACCGTTTCAGGGTCATGGCCGCGAGCCACCCGCACCCGCCAGCCGCTCATCTCCGGCTGGCCCTGGCTGGCTGGGTGGCTGCCGTCCATCCGGGTCAGGCGCTGCATCTGGGGCAGGGGAGCATAGATGGTGTAGCGATCAATCTCGTAGACGCCGGTGCCGATGGTATCGCTGACCTCAGCCAGGAAATGGCCGACCCGTCCCCCGGCGGCATCGGGGAGATTGGCATGGACCAGGGCGCCGGGACCCAGTGGCCCCTGGACGCCGCCGTGCAGATAGACCAGTTCGCGCCCGACGATCACGCCCGGACGGGGGCTGGGCTGGGGAGCCATCTCGACGAAGCCCAAGGGGTCGGCCATGGCCATGCCGCGCAGCAGCAGCCAGGAGCGCCAACGGGGGGTGAGGAAGCCGGTGCCGCGTTGGCTGTGATCAAGCTGCGGCAGGGTGAGGTCGAGGGTGGGCGAGACATGCAGCAGGGCAGGATCCATCCGTCCCAGGGCCAGGTCGGCATCGAAATCCAGACCCTCGGCCTTGACGAAGACATTGTCGCGGCTGTCATGCCGCTCATCGCCGATCCGGTTGCGGCCATGCAGGGCCAGTACCGCCTCGCTGCTGATGAAGGGGGCGATGGCCTGCACACCGGGGATGTCGGCCAGGGTCTGGGCCCCAAAGCCCAGGGGCAGGGCGTAGAAAGCGCGTGGAGCGGTGATGGTCAGGTCGGCCTCGGCGGCGCGGATCTGATGTCGCCAGACCTCCAGCCAGCCCTGCATCACGCCCATCACCGCCACCGGCACCCAGACCGTCAGGGTCACCGCGATCAGGGCCAGCCAGGCTGCCCGACGGGTGCGCAGGTAGCGCCAGGCGATATGGCGGGCGCAGCCATCAAAGCCGCTGACCAGGGTGCGCAGGGCCAGGACCGGTACCAGGACCGGCCACAGCGGGATCAGCAGCAGGGACAGATGGCGTCTGGTCACGGCAAGGTCAGTGTGCTGGCTGCCGAGAGCCTCGCAAGGCGTGGTCTGGCGGTTTCACCCTAGAGCCCGCAGTGGAATTCCGAAATCCAGGATACATACGTCTTCTCAAGATGATGTACGATGTGCGGGCCACTCACCTGAAAGGTGAGTGGCAAAAATCGCAGTAGTGCCCCAGATTCTAGGCGCCGACGACGATGTGTGCTTGCGCACATGAGGAGGAGGCAACGACGAAGATGGGGTGCTACTGCGGTTTTTAGGTTTTACCAGGTCTCATGGTGGACATGGGCCTCACGAAACCGGGTGCGCCCTGGCTTCTGTTCGCCCGGATGGCCAAGGGCGATGGCCGAGACCGGGACCACATGGTCGGGGATGGCGAGGATCCGGCGGATGCCATCGATGCGTTCCTGGCGGGGATGGACCCCCAGCCAGCAGGCTCCCAGGCCCAGCATGCTGGCGGCCAGCAGCAGGTTCTCGATGGCGGCGCTGCAGTCCTGGAGCAGGAATGACAGCTCGCCGCCATGGGCGGCCTCGATATCCCCGCAGACGATGATGCCGACCGGGGCCTGGGCCAGCATGCCGCCGTTGGGCAGCAGGGCGGCGATGTCATTGCGGGTGGTCTGGCCCCGGACCACGACGAAGCGCCAGGGATCCTTGGCCACCGCACTGGGGGCGGCCATGGCGGCGCTGAGCAGGTCGCGGATGCAGGCGTCATCAAGATCCTGATCGCTGAACTGGCGGATGCTGCGGCGGGCGAACAGGGGTTTCAAGACGGGATTCATGGCGGGCTCCTAATCGTCGCCCCGCTCCCAGGCCTGATAGGCCTCCAGGAAGGCGGCGCGGCTGAGGCCGAGATAGTCCCAGACCTCACGGTTGCGGGTATTGCCCCGATAGCTGTCGCGGACGAAGTCGATGAAATCACCTCGAAAGCGCCGGTCTTCGGCCTCCATCAGGTACCAGGCGATGGCTCCGGCGGCGTTGTAGTTCTGTTGAACCCGATCGCCCTGGGCATCGCTCCATTGCTGATGGCTGGTGTTCAGAAGGCGTTCAATGGACAGGTGATTGTTGCGGCGGGCGGCTCGGCGATGGGCTTGGACCCGGCGGGCAGCCTGATAACAGCCCAATACCATGCGGTCGTCGACGAAGGTCGGGGTCTCAGAGTAGATGGCCACGCCCTCGGTGACCCATACTGGGGAGCGGTTGCCTCGGGCGAAAATATGGAAGACCTGATGGGTGAACTCGTGATAGAGGACCGTGCCGCCCTCGCCATAGAAGAAACTGGCATTTTCCCGTGAGGACCAGAACCCTGCCGACCAATCGGGCAGGTTGGAGCGTCGGGCCTGGGCCTGGTACTGACTGCGATCACGGTAGATCCAGACCTTCAGTGGATCATGTTCAGCCAGACCAAGAATGAGCTGGTAGTCGTCGGGCCGGGTCGAGAAGAAGGCCGCCCAGGCAGCGAAGATGCCGGCATAGAACTGTTCCAGGCGATTGGCTTCGCGGACCGCTTGGCGCAGATCAAGAGTGGTATGCAGGGCAATGCGCGGGCTGCGCAGGACCCATTCCTGGCCCGGCTGGGAGCGGACCGCGTTGGCCTGGGCCTCGGTGGTCCACTGGCGGCTTTGCAGGTCGAAGTATTCACCGGCGGCGTAGCGTTCCTGCTCACGGGCCAGGATCCAGCCCAGTTCATCATCCCACCACAGGCCTTGGCGGGCCATCTGCTGATGGTAGGGGCCCAGCCAGCGACCCTCGACCTGGACCTGGTTGAGGCTGCGGCGGATGGCGGCGTTGTCGGGGTCAAAGGCCAGGATCTCCAACAGGAAGCCATGGGCGAGATCATGGACCCCGGCTTGCAGGGAACGGTTGAGCAGGGTGGTGGTACGTTCCAGGGAGGCCCGTCGGGCCTGATTGATGGCCCGTTGCCAGCTGCGCTCATCCTGACGGTTGGAGCTGTCCGGCTCCGGCTCCAGGCTCGCAGCCTTGGCCCGCATCTGGGTGGCCGCTTCGGCGTCGAGACTGTTGAGGGCCGTGATCCAGCGATCAATGACCGCATCTTGTCCGGCCGTGCGAGCGCGGTCCGCAGCATCGATCAGGATGGTGATGGCCGTCACCGCATCGGCAGCCCGGCGGGCGATGTCGGCCTCAGCCTGCTCGCGCAGGGTGGCCCGGTCAGCCCGCAGACGGGCCCGCTCGGCCATCCAGCGGTCGGTGGCCGTCAACGGCAGGTGCAGCAGCAGCAGGACCAGTACCGGCCACCAGCGGCAGGTAACGCGGAGGATGTGCGTAGGTGTCGTCATGTCAGTAATCATGGCCTTGAAGGAGCTTGGGGCCATGTCGGATGATCCGCCACGGGCCCTGCTCAACGGCCTTCCAGCAGACGATCGCCGAGACGGTTGTCGAGGTGGGGGTTGGCGTAGATCAGCTGCCGGGTGCGTTCGGCATCGTATTCGACCCGGCGCCAGACCACCCGCTGACCATCGTAGATGGCGTAGCAGGCCCGTGGATCTCCGTCCCGCGGCTGCCCGACACTGCCGACGTTGACGATGACCTTGCGCTCGTCAACGGCCCATTCCAGATCGCAGTCAGCCAGGGAGTGCCAGGCGTAGTCGTCGCCGGTGACCACCCCGGGCCGGTGGGTGTGGCCGATGAAGCAGATCTTCTCGACCAGGGCGAAGTTCTCCTCAAGCAGCAGGTTGGGATCTTCACCGGTGAAGCTGATGCCGTGGGTATGCTCCTCAAGGATGTACTCCTCAAGGTGATGACGGGGGCTGGCGTGGACCAGCAGGGCGTCATCCACGGTCAGGGTCGAGGGCAGGGAGCGCAGCCAGTTCCAGCGCCGCCGCTTGCCACCAAACAGGCGCAGAGGACCGGCCCGGACCTCCTGACGGGTCCACAGGGCAGCCTGCCGGGCCGAACGGTTGAAGCCGATCGGTTCGTGGATCACGGCGTTGTCATGGTTGCCCATGATGGTGTGGCCGGAGGCTACCGCCGCCATCACCCGGGCCATGCAGATGGCAGGCTCAGGGCCGTAACCGACGACATCTCCCAGGCAATAGAGGTCATCGACCGCCTGCGAAGTGATGTCCTCAAGCACCGCCTGGAGGGCGGCGAGGTTGCCGTGGATGTCGCTGATGAGGGCGATCCGTCGCATGACGGATGACATGGTACCGCTTGCTACCGGACTTTCCATCACCAACCCGGCGCGGGTGGCGGTTACTGGCTGCGGCGCTGACTGGCGATCAAAGTGAACAGTTCCTGCCGGGCGGCCGGGTCATCCATGAACACTCCGTGCAGCTTGGAGGTGGTGGTCATGCTGCCCGGTTTGCGGATGCCACGATAGCACATGCAGTAGTGCTGGGCCTCAAGGATCACCGCTACACCCTGGGGTTTGAGGGTCTGTTCAATGGTATCGGCGATCTGGGCGGTCAGCTTCTCCTGGATCTGCAGGCGCTTGGCGAAGGCATCGACCACGCGGGCGATCTTGGAGAGCCCCACCACCCGTCCGTTGGGGATGTAGGCCACATGACAGCGGCCGACAAAGGGCACCATGTGATGCTCGCAATGGCTGTAGACCTCGATGTCGGTCATCAGCACCAGTTCGTCATAGCCACCAGTGTCGGCGAAGGTCCGTTCCAGAAGGCTGGCCGGATCGCTCTGGTAGCCGGCGAAGAAGTCGCGCATGGCCCCGATGACCCGCTCCGGGGTCTTGAGCAGGCCCTCTCGGTCGGGGTCATCGCCGATAAAGCGGATCAGGGCCCGGATGTGCTCACGGGCCTCATCCGGGGTCGGTATGGGAATGGTGCTCATGTCGGCATCATGGTCGTTGGGCATCCGGAGCAATCCCCGGCCTGGGGCAGCTTGGTCTGGGAGCTGGTAAGGAAGAGATTGACACATGCGCTTGGCGTGGCCTGTTCGGACTCGGACTCGCCAGCAACCACCGCCCACCCCAAACCC
>SLQH01000411.1 GCA_007131555.1 Planctomycetota bacterium
ATGGCATCAACAGGATGATGACGGCGCTTTTGTGATTCCTTGTGTGGTTGCTGCCAATACGGCAATGACTGATATCATGCCGATGATTGGTGTCATCATCGAGGAGACGAGCGATGAGCTGTGGGCGTCGGGCGCGTGGCCGCGCACCTTGGCGTATGGCATATCGGCCGTTTTGGGCGGTCGCTCCAGCGAGATCGGCGCCGCGATCCAGGGCTTGCTGGCCCATCCTGATCTGGGGCCCTTGGGAGCCACCTTCATGGTGGTGCTTGGTGATCGGTTTGGTCTCCAGGAATTGGCCGATCATTTTGCCGTGCTGGCCCAGGCCCGCACAGACCAGGCGTCATTCATCGCCGACCTTGAGGCCCTCAGTGGTCGCCGGCAGCTTCTGGACCAGGTCATTGCTATCGTTGGTCTTGAGGTATGGGAATTGCTGCTGCCGGAGGCGCAAGGGGGGCTGCTGCGATCCCCAGAGGGGGCCTCGCCTGATTGGCGTCCGCTTGCCCGCTGGCTGTGGGAGGCCATGGTGGCCGAGGGCCTGCAGGGGATCCTGGATGCGCGTCGGCAGGCCAGCAGATGAGACACGCGTCTGGGTGGTTGCTGGCAGTCATGTTGCTGCTGCTGTGTATCTGCCAGTCCTGCTCTTCGTCCACAGCCATCGTGGTCGATGACCGCCCTGTTCTCACCGACGCCGCTTTGGAGGACATGTTGGAACAGGCCTCCAGATCTGCCACAGAGGGGACAGGTCCGGAGGCCCTGCAGCAGGTCATGGCCATCTACCATGGCTATGCTCTGACGACTCAGCAACGGCTTGGGGTATGCGTCATTCTGGCCATGCTCCACTACAGCGTGGGTGATGAGACGGCGGCGATCGCATTTCTGCAGGAGGCCTACGAAGCCGATCCTGAGCATCCCGATGCCTGGCAGCTCAAGCAGACCCTGATCAATGCTGGGCAGGCTCCAGGTCAGTAGAGGGCAGCAAACACCCCGTTTTTTCGCGACCCTGCATACACCCTGGAACGACTTGTCGTCGTCATGTTCCCAGGGTGTACGCAGTGGGCCTCTGCTCAGACGTTGTAGGTCCGCGAGGTCACGTTGCCGCCGGTGCCGGTCCAGTTGGTGTGGAAGAACTCGCCGCGGGGCTTGTCGAGGCGCTCGTAGGTGTGGGCGCCGAAGTAGTCACGCTGGGCCTGGAGGAGGTTGGCCGGCAGGCGGGCATGGCGATAGCCGTCGTAGAAGGCCAGGGCGGTGGAGAAGGCCGGGGTGGGGATGCCGATCTGGACCGCCTGTGATACCACCCGCCGCCAGCCGTCCTGGCAGTCCTTGAGGGCCTGGGTGAAGAAGGGGGCCAGGAGGAGGTTGTCGAGATCCGGGTTGGCGTCGAAAGCTTCCTTGATGCGGCCAAGAAAGACCGAGCGGATGATGCAGCCGCCGCGCCACATCAGGGCGATGCCACCGAAGTTGAGGTCCCAGCCGTAGTGCTTGGAAGCTTCGCGCAGGAGCATGTAGCCCTGGGCGTAGCTGATGATCTTGGAGGCGTAGAGGGCCTTGCGGACGTCGTCGATGAAGGTCGCGGTGTCGCCATCAAAGCGGGCCTCAGGGCCAGCCAAAATCTTGGACGCCCGGACCCGTTCGTCCTTGAGGGCCGACAGGCAGCGGGCGAACACCGCCTCGCCGATGAGGGTGACCGGCATGCCCATGTCCAGGGCCGAGATGCCGGTCCACTTGCCGGTGCCCTTCTGGCCGGCGGTGTCGAGGATGACGTCGATCAGAGCCTGGCCGTCCTCGCGGTGACCGAAGATGTCGCGGGTGATCTCGATCAGGTAGCTGTCGAGTTCGCCGCTGTTCCACTCGGTGAAGATCTCATGCAGGCGGTCGTTGTCGAGGCCCAGGCCCTCATGGAGGATCTGGTAGGCTTCGCAGATCAGCTGCATGTCGCCGTACTCGATGCCGTTGTGGATCATCTTGACGTAGTGTCCAGCGCCGCCGCTGCCGACCCAGTCGCAGCAGGGCTCGTCGCCGGCCTTGGCCGATACCGCCTGGAAGATGTCCTTGACGAAGGGCCAGGCCTCGGGATCGCCGCCGGGCATGATCGACGGTCCGAAGCGGGCGCCCTCTTCACCCCCGGAGACGCCGGTGCCGATGAAGCGCAGGCCCTGCTCCTGGCAGGCCTCGTAGCGGCGCTGGGTATCGGGGAAGTGGCTGTTGCCGCCGTCGATGATGATGTCGCCCGGCTCCAGCAGGCTGGCCAACTGGGCGATGACCGCGTCCACCGGCTTGCCGGCCTGGACCAGCAGCATCACCCGCCGGGGCCGCTTGAGGCTGGCCACCAGTTCTTCGAGGGTGGCGAAGCCCCGGATCTCGGTGCCCTTGGCCGAGCCGTTGATGAAGTCCTCCATGACCGAGGTGGTGCGGTTGTAGACCGCCACCTTGAAGCCGTGGTCGTTCATGTTGAGGACGAGGTTCTGGCCCATGACGGCCAGGCCGATGAGGGCGATATCCATGGTGGGTTCGGTCATGAGGGGCGCCTTTGTCTGTACGAAGGGGATGGGAGATGCGGTCCTGGCGTCAGATGGTCTGGGACAGGAAGCCACCGTCGATGCGGATGTCGGTGCCGGTGACGAAGCTGGCCGCCTGGCTGGCCAGGAAGACGGCCGCGCCGACCAACTCTTCGGGCTTGCCGAAGCGACGCATCGGGGTGTGGGTGAGGATCGACTGGCCGCGTTCGGTGGGGCTGCCGTCGTCGTTGAACATCAGCTTCATGTTCTGCTCGGCCGGGAAGAAGCCGGGGGTGATGGAGTTGACCCGCACCCCGGACTCGGCCCATTCGCGTGACAGGAACTGGGTCAGGCTGATCACGGCGGCCTTGGCGGCCGAGTAGACCACCACCTTGGAGAGGGGGATGTGGGCCGACACCGAGGCGATGTTGATGATCGAGCCCTTGCCGGCGGCGGCCATGGTCGGGCCGAAGACCTGGCAGGGCAGGAAGGCGCCTCCAGCCAGGTTGAGGTCGACGCCGAAGCGGAAGTCCTCGGGGCTGATGTCCTCGAAGCGCTTGTCGCCGCCGACGGTGATGCGGGGATTATTGCCGCCACAGGCGTTGAGGAGGACGGTGGGGGTGCCCATCTCGGCCAGGATGCGGTCATGGGCGGCCTGGATGCTGTCACGATCGGTGGCATTGCAGCCCAGGCCGAGGGCCCGGCGACCGGTATCTGCTATGATCGTGGCGGCGGCGGCCTCGGCGGCTTCAGGCCGCAGGTCGAGGATCACGATGTCGGCACCGGCCTCGGCCATGCCGTTGGCGATGGCGCTGCCCAGCACCCCGCCGGCCCCGATCAGGACCGCGATGTCTCCAGAAAGGTCGAAAAGCCCCATGGGGTCTCCTTGTGCGATGGTCGTGTCCGGCCCTCGGGTCATGCCCCTGGGCCGATGCAGATGGATAGCGGAGGCTCACCAATAGCAGGACCTGTCGTGGTCGCAAGCGGCAGATGCGCCAGCACGCACGCAGGCCCCAGTGGGGTTGCCGAGCTGGGGCTTGCATATGGGCTGATCACCGCCTCAATGCCCCCATGCTGCACGACGAGGCGACCATTGTGGTCCGGTCCGGCAATGGTGGCGCTGGTTGCGCCTCCTTCCGGCGGGAGAAGTACGTCCCCTATGGTGGACCTGATGGCGGCGATGGCGGCCGGGGTGGAGATGTGGTCCTGGTGGCTGATCCCCAGCTCAACACCCTGGGGGCCATGATTCGCAAGCGGCGTTGGCGGGCCGGGCATGGGGCTGCCGGCATGGCCCAGCGGCGCAGCGGTGCCGACGGGGCCGATGTGGTCCTGCGTCTGCCGGTCGGCACGGTGGTGCGCGATCATGATAACGGGGTCGTGCTGGCCGATCTCGACCAGCCTGATATGCGGGTGGTGCTGCTGTCTGGCGGCAAGGGTGGCTGGGGCAATGTCCGCTATGCCAGTGCCACCAACCAGGTGCCGCGTCAGCATGGCAAGGGCGAACCCGGCCGTGAACTGACCCTTGACCTGTCCCTGCGTCTGATCGCCGACGTCGGCCTTCTGGGCCAGCCCAATGCCGGCAAGTCGACCCTTCTGGGGCGCTTGTCACGGGCCCGGCCCAAGGTCGGCAACTATCCCTTCACTACCCTGGAGCCGCAACTGGGGGTGGTGGAAGGCAACGATCGCAGCGTGGTGGTGGCCGACATCCCTGGCATCATCGGTGGGGCGGCCGAGGGCGCTGGCCTGGGTCTGCGCTTCCTGCGCCATGTCGAGCGTTGCCGGGTCCTGTTGCATCTGGTCGATGGCAGCCAGGGCAGCGCCGAGGACCTGATCGCCGCCGCCCAGGTCCTGGAACACGAACTAGAGGCCTTCAACCCGGCCCTGGCGGCCAAGCCACGCTGGCTGGTCCTGACCAAGGCCGATGCCCGGTCGGATCTGGACGAGGTGGCCGAGACCGTGGCCGGACTGATCGGCAGCCCGGTTCTGGCCATTTCGGCGGTCAGCGGTCAGGGCTTGCCGATCCTGGTCGGGCGCCTGCTTGCGTTGGTCGATGAAAGCGAGAACATCTAGGCGCAGGCGCAACCTGTTGCGGGTTGGCCATTGTAGGGGCAGGGCCCCTGACATCGATCCCTGACCGAGTCTGGTCCCATTCCAATCCTTCAAGGACGCCAACCATGGAGATCAATGATATTCTGCGGGCCATGGTCCAGCTGCGGGCTTCGGACCTGTTTCTCAAGGTGGGGGTGCCGCCAGCGGTGCGGGTTGATGGTGCGGTGCGTCAGCTTGGCCAGACCTGCCTCACCGATGAGGACATGAAACGCTATTTCGCCGTCCTGGTCGATGAGTATGGCCGCGAGACCTTCCGCAAGCACCATGAGGTCGATACCGCCCATGAGGAGGAGGGTCTGGGTCGCTTCCGCGTCAACGGTTTCATGCAACGGGGCCGGATCGGCTTCGTGCTGCGGCACGTGCAAAGCGATATTCCCGGCTTCCAGGAACTGGGTCTGCCGTCCCAGACCCTGGAGCGTCTGAGCATGCTGCGCCGCGGCATGGTCCTGGTCACCGGGGTCACTGGTTCGGGCAAGAGCACCACCCTGGCGGCCATGATCCAGTACATGAACCAGTACACCAACCGCCACATCATCACCGTTGAGGACCCCATCGAGTACTCCTACACCGATCAGCGTTCGGTGATCAACCAGCGCGAGGTCGGCATCGATACCCGCGACTGGCAGAGCGCCCTGCGCAATGCCATGCGTGAGGCCCCGGACGTGATCTTGATCGGTGAGATGCGCGACACCGAGACCGTCCAGGCGGCGATCGATGCCGCCGAGACCGGCCACCTGGTGCTGTCCACCCTGCATACCGTCAATGCCCAGCAGACCATGGAACGCATCATCAACTTCTTCCCGCCCTACCAGCACCAGCTGATCCGCATGCAGTTGTCTATCGTTCTTCAGGGGGTGGTGTCACAGCGTCTGATCCCGCGTTCCGGTCGACCGGGGCGGGTGCCCGGCCTGGAAGTCATGATCGCCTCCCCGACCATCCGCCAGATGATCGAGGAGGGGCGGACCGTCGAACTCGGCGGAGTGATGGCCGAGAGCCGCCATTTCGGCTGCATGACCTTCAACCAGAGCCTCTTCGCCCTCTATGAAAAAGGCGACATCAGTCGTGAGGACGCTCTGGCCAATGCTGACAATCCTGACGAGATGGAGATGCTCTTCAGAGGCATTCAACGCGGAGCCCAGATGGGGGCTGGTCCGGTATGAGGCTGTCCTGGGCAGGGCTCGACTGATGCCGTCCAGGTCTGGGCGATGGAGTGTTGATGTCATCATATGCCATACCAAGCGTGCCTCGGATGGTCGCTCCGAGGGTATTCTCAAAGAGGATTTCAGG
>SLQH01000391.1 GCA_007131555.1 Planctomycetota bacterium
GGGCCCTGGCCAACGAACCGGCCATCATCCTGGCCGACGAACCGACCGCCAACCTCGACTTCAACACCGGCAAGGAGATCATCGAACTGATGGTCAAGCTGAAGCAGGAGAAGGGCGTGACCGTCATCTCGGCCACCCATGACCACGAGATGCTAGCCATCTCTGACCGGATCATGTGGATCCGCGACGGCCAGGTCGACCGGGTCGAACTGCAATCCAACCTCAAGATCCAACGCGGCAGCATCGAATAGACGACCCCGCAGCGGTGTGCCGTCCGGTCATCATCTGCTGATGGCCGGCGCCCTTGCATCCTCACGGCTGATCGGGTATACCTCTCCTGGCTGGAACGCGTAGACCGCATGCAGACAGCATGCGGTCTCACTGTGTCTGTCCTCCGGTCCGGAGCATGCCATGCAGCAACGCAGGAATCCACAGCCTTCGCCCGGTGATGACGAAGTCCTGCCGGACGTGCTGGCGGCAGAGCATGATCTATACCGGCAACTGGTCGAGGCCCAGAACGATCTGATCGTCCAGCTTGATGGCGACGGCTGCTTCCTGTTTGTCAATCCGGCCTACTGCCGGACCTTCGGCCGCAGCGCCGAGGCGTTGATCGGCACCCCCTTTCTGCCCCTGGTCCATGAGGATGATCAGGCCGGGACCCTGGCGGCCATGGAGCAACTGCGCACCCCGCCCCATAGCTGCTACCTGGAACAACGGGCCCTGACAGTCAATGGTTGGCGCTGGTTCGGCTGGTCGGACCAGGCCCAGGTCGATGCCCAGGGCACCATCACCGCCATCTTCGCCATCGGCCGCGATCTCACTCGACAACGAGAGGCCGAGGCAGCCCTTGAGCAGCAACGGCTCCTGGCCAGCGACGCCAGCCGTATGCTGCAGATGGCCATGGACGCCATCCCCTCACGGATCTTCTGGAAGGACCGGGACCTGGTCTACCAGGGCTGCAACCATTCCTTCGCGCGCGACGCCGGTTGCGATGACCCCGATCAGGTCATCGGTCGCAATGACCACAGCATGCCCTGGCAGGATCAGGTCAGCCTCTACCAGGGTGACGATCAGGCGGTCATCGACTCCGGTCAGGCCAAGCTCAACTACATTGAACCCCAGACCACCCCCGATGGGCGCGCCCTGTGGCTGCGCACCAGCAAGGTGCCGTTGCGCGACAGCCAGGAGAACATCATTGGCGTCCTGGGCACCTACGAGGACATCACCGCCGAACATCAGGCCCGCAAGGCCCTGGAGGAGAGCCAGCGCCGCCTGAGCACCCTGATGAGCAACCTGCCGGGCATGGTCTACCGCTGCCGGCCGGATCCGGAGTGGTCGATCGAGTTCATATCCGATGGCTGCCAGGGCCTGACCGGCTACAGCAGTGAACAGCTCATCGAACAGCATGGCGGCCGCTACGCCGCCATTGTCCATCCTGACGACCGAGCCCGGGTGGCCTCCGTCATTGATCAGGGCATCACCACTCGGCAGCACTACGTGGCCGAGTACCGCATCATCCACGCCGATGGCAACGTCCGCTGGGTCTGGGAACAGGGTGTGCCGGTGATCAGTACCGACGGTCGGGTCGAGGCCCTGGAGGGCTTCATCACCGACATCGATGATCGTAAACGGGCCGAAGAGGAACGACAGCTGCTGGACGAGCAGATCCGCCAGACCCAGAAGCTGGAGAGCCTGGGCGTGCTGGCCGGCGGCATCGCCCATGACTTCAACAACATCCTCATGGTGATCATGGGCCAGGCCGAGATGGCCCTGATGAAGATGGGGCCGATGGCCGTCGGCCGCCAGGCCATGGAGGCGGTCATCTCGGCCGCCGGCCAGGCCTCAGAGCTGTGTCGGCAGATGCTGGCCTACGCCGGCCGCTCGTCGTTCACCAGTGAATCGGTGGGTCTGCGTGCGCTCATTGAGGAGATGAGCCACCTGCCCCACACCTCGATCTCCAAGAAGGCCATCCTCAACCTGCGTCTGGAACGCGGCCTGCCACCGATCCAGGCCGATCCGGCCCAGCTGCGCCAGATCATCATGAACCTGGTCATCAACGCTTCAGAGGCCATCGGTGACCGCAGTGGGGTCATCACCGTGGCCGTCGGCGCCACCCGTTGCGACGCCGACTACCTGAGCCGCACCGAACTGGCCGATGACCTGGAACCCGGCCTGTACATCCACCTGGAGGTATCGGACACCGGCTGCGGCATGGATGAGGAGACCCGCTCGCACATCTTCGAGCCCTTCTTCACCACCAAGTTCACCGGCCGCGGCCTGGGCCTGGCGGCGGTGCTGGGCATCGTCCGGTCCCACAACGGCGGCCTCAAGGTCTACAGCGAGCCGGACAAGGGCACCACCTTCAAGATCCTGTTCCCGGCCATCAGCACGGCCCAGCTGCTGATCGCCGCCGAGGCCGTCCCGGCTGATCACCAGACCTCGGCCGGCGGGACCGTGCTGCTGGTTGATGACGAGGAGAGTCTGCGGGCCCTGGGGGCCGAGATGTTGGAGATGCTTGGCTTCACCGTGCTGACCGCCGAGGATGGTCGCCAGGCGGTCGAACTGTTCCGCCGCGAAGGCGCGGCCATCGACCTGGTGATCCTTGATCTGACCATGCCGCACATGGACGGGGCCGAGGCCTTCACCGCCCTACGCCAGCTCAACCCCACCCTGGCGGTGGTGCTGGCCAGCGGCTACAGCCAGGACGACGTCGCCGCCCGCTTCGCCGGCAAGCGCCTGTCCGGGGTCCTGCAGAAGCCCTATACCATCAGCAAGCTGCGCGAATTGCTCAATGCCATCCTGCCGGCAGCAACTGAAGACGGGCCGTGATACCCCACGGCTCACAGGCATCGGCACAGCTTGGCTCATGGACTGGGCGGATGCCATACTGGCTTTGCGGAGCGGATTTTCGCGATGACCACAAGATGACACGGCATCGGCCACAGGCGATGTTGACGTTTCTCATGACCATCCGGTGAGGGCATACTAGCAACTGCCATGGAAGCGATACTGCGCATCTTCTTCATCGTGAAGTCCTACATCGTCCCGGCGGCGATGCTGGTGGTACTGTACATAGCCATCAACTATGCCCGATCCTTCAGTCAGGTCACGGTACCCAGCAACTATCGCGAGATCCAGGCGCTGAGCGGTCGGGACGCAGTACGCCTTAATCCCCAGATCGGCCTGCCTCAATTGCGCTCCGGAGACCTGATCTCCTTCCGCCTGGGCGGTGATGGCGATCGCCAGGAGGCCTTTGGCTATGTCGCCGGCCTGCCCGGCGATCAGGTGGCCATTGATGATGAGGGGCGCCTGCTGGTCAACGATACCGTCTTCGCGATGGGCAGTCCTGTCCACCATGCCTCGGCCAGGCCGGCCATCATCATCCCCGCTGAACATATCTATGTCTGGACTGACATGCACCAGCAAGACAGCCTGCGTCTGGGGCCGATCCCAGCGCAGATGCTGATCGGTCGGGAGCGGCGGTGATGTCTCCTCCCCCTCGCCAGCCCCGTCGACCTGGCCCCGGCCGGCGCCCGGCAACGGGTCGCCCACAGCCCCCCCAGCGAACTGCTCCTGGTCGGGCGGTTCCAGAAGCCCGTGACACGTTGCCGATGTTGCGCAGCCCTGAACAGCGTCGCTTGGCCCTGGCCATAGCACTGTTGGTGATCGCCGTGGTACTGGGCATCATTGCCGCGCTGCTCTTGAATGCCGACTATCATCGTTGGCAGGCCGGGCGGACCCTGCACCGGATGGCGCAACAGCGCTTCCAGGACCCGACGGTCATCCCTGTCATCGCCCAGGATCTGCATGCGCACGCCGTTCCCGATATCGCCTTGCCGGCGCTTGATCCAAGTAGTGCCGACATGGCCCAACGCTACCGTGATCTCGCCCGTCAGTCACGCGGCCCCAGTCGTCGTGTGGCCCTGACCGGAGCCCGTCTGGCCGCGATTCTTGCAGGTCACGATGAGGAGACAGACGGCATTGCGCCACCAGACCGTCTACTGCTCGACCATATGTCGGGGCTCATGGGCCTGACCGGATCACCCCCGCCGCCCCTGCCTCAGATCACGGCAGACCGTCTTGATGCACCACAACTGGCAGTGCTCAAAAGCTGTTATGAGGCCCAGGTGGCTGCGGCCTGGCTGGCGGCTGACATCGCCACCCTGCATGATGCCACACAGCGCTTGCACGCCATCAGCCCCCGTCATCGCTGCGCACCACGTCTGGGCCTGATCAACGCCCTGTTTGACCCACAAGCCTCCCGCCAACTCCAACGAGCCCGCAATGCCATCTCCTCCCTGAGCGAGGACAATCGGGTGACCATGATCCGTGACCTGCTCCAGCTGGCCAGGCAGGACAGCGCCTTTCAGGCCCGTAACGAGGACATCATTGCCCGCGTCCACAGCTTGGGCACCGAGCTGATTCCAGCCCGTCACCGCGACCACCATGAAACCATTGCCGCCATGGCCGTGGCGTCTGATCCCCGTGCCCTCTATAACGCCGCTGCCAGTAGTGATGATCAGCATGTCGTGACCATCGCCGCCATGCGGGCCGCCGAACACGGCGACTGGAATCGCGTCGAGGACCTGTTGCCACGTGTGGTAGCCAGTCATCGTCGGGGCTTGGCCCTGGCATCAGCCATCAACCGGGTTGATCCGGCCGCCCTGGCCGAACTGGTTGAAGATGCCGACACACGTCGGGCCCTATCGCCGCAACTGCGCGCCGTACGTTTGGCCTCTGACCGCCTCAGCTTCCACCTCATCAACGGCACCGACACCCTTGATCCATCTTCCATCACGGTGTTCATTGATGGACAAGCGGTTCCCGGCAGCCAGGTCGATCGTCTGGGATCCTTGTTCAACATCCCGGTCTCACGCGGTACCGGCAGGCTGCGCCTGCGTCTGGCCATGGAAGATCGCGACATCATCGCTGAACAGGAGATAGGGCGATGATTCCTTGCCAGGACTGCGGTCATGACAACCCCCTGGGGACGGTATTCTGTCACCGCTGCGGCGAACGTCTGCAGGTGAATCTGCAGCAGGTCGCCGGTTCGGTGGCCGTCAGTCGCAGTCATGACCGGATCAACCGCATCAGCACTGCCGCCCGCAATGCTCTGATGGTCGCGGTGTTCCTGCTCCTTGCTGCCCTGATCATCCGCTACACCCTGGTGCCGGATCTGCCGCCGGTAACCCTGATGCCTGCCACCGATCCCGATGATGTCACCCTGTTCACCAGCAACACCCCGTGGCTGGCCAGGGATACCAGTCTGGCCGCCCTGACGCCCCCGCCTCTGCCGAGCACGGTCCATGTCACAACGCCATCGCTGCTCACCTGGCGGGACACCATGGGTCTGCAACGCCTGCGCTCCTGCGGCATTGATCCGGCGCTCATGCATCGCGCCCAGCTGAACCTGCTGCAACATCAGAACCCCGATGGATCCTTTGCCGGGACCGATGTCCTGGTTGCCACTGGTCTCGCTGCCCTGGCCCTGCAGGCGGTTCCTCCGCCCTCCAGCGGAGAGGAGCGGGAACGGCTGTTGGAGGCCCTCGACAAAGCCCAACGGTGGCTGCTGGTGCGGGTGCGCACGCCTGGTCACCAACGCCAATCGAGCCTTGGTCGTACCCTGGCGACGATGGTCGCCCTGGAAGGAGAAGCGCTGTCAGCCGTGGAACGACGCACCGTCCTGATGCGCGCCATGGATCGCGAAGAGCCGCTGTGGCAGCTCATGGCCCTGCTCTCCTGTCCTCCTGAGGACCGACCTGATGACGTCATCACCGGACTCATCTCGGCCATCGGAGACAACCACATCGGACGCGTTGTCGGTGCCCTGCTGGATCGCAGACAGGCCGTGGTGCTTGATGATGCCGCCTTCACTACGGCCGCTGCCCAA
>SLQH01000357.1 GCA_007131555.1 Planctomycetota bacterium
ACTCGCCCCAAACCACCGCCCACCCCAAACCCACCACGGAGCACCGGGCCTTGGCCCGCGTGCCTACGCGTGAATGCCTTGCTTTCGCCCAATACCAGCCCGGACGTCGCCATGACAGCCGTCATACGGCCCGTGGATCCCGCGTCTCAGGACCATTCACGGCGGTGATGGGCGCAAGCGAGGTGCGACAATGCTGCCGCCGCCCTGGCCTATATCTACCGCATGAGCCTGCGCCCGCCAATGCACGCGGGCCAAGTAGTAGCGCCGGCTTCAGCCGGCACGGATGGTGGGCTTCAGCCCGCCGTTCCACCACCAAATACCAGATCCCTTTCATCAATCACCCAAGACATCCATCCACCACCCTCCAGCCCCCCCTAAACCCACCACACATCGCGTGCCCTTGCGCTTGGCCTGCTCACATGGCCAGTTGACCAACGTACGATAGATGAACCCGTTGGCTTCTGTGGCCCTGGGATCAGAGCGGCTGAGGCCGCCTTATCGTGTCCGGTTCTCAAAGGAGCATGTCATGACACGTCTACTGCTTCCCCTCAGTGCCGGCATCCTGCTGCTGCTGTTGGCCTCCTGTGGCTGTAATGATTGCGGTTCTGCCGCCACTGACCAGGCCAACGGTACCACCACTGCCGACATCAGCCTGGACGACCTCAAGTCGGCCATGGCCGACAACCGGGTGACCCTGATCGATGCCAATGGCAGCGTCAGCTTCGCCCGCTTCCACATCCCTGGCGCCATCGACTTCCAAGCCTATCAGGAGGCCGGCACCCTGGCCGAAGCCCTGCCTGAGGACAAGGACGCCCTGATCGTCGCCTATTGCAGCGGACCGCGCTGTGGAGCCTACCGCCGGGCAGTGAGCGCTGCTCGTGAACTGGGCTACACCAACGTGGTCCACTACTCCGGTGGCACCAGTGGTTGGCAGGCGGCGCACGCTGAAGACTGATGCGCTGTCACGACTCACTAGGAGCCTGTAAGGAATAGGCTGACACGTCGCCTGGCTTGGCCTTTTCGGCCCCGATTCCGCCGAAATCCTCACCATAGCTACGGCTATGGCTGCGGTTTTCGACGAAATCGGAACTCGAAAATGCACTGCGCCATGCTCGGTCGCTATCCCTTACAGACTCCTAGGTCGTGATGTTACGATTTGGCAGACGCGGTGCGGGGTCGATCCAGCAAGAGGGTTGACACGTACGGGAACACGGGGGACCGATCGACCCCGGCCGCGGCTGCTGTGTTCGCGCCTGATGATCTTCAGCAAAGCGCCTTGTAGATGAAAGATCCGATCTGTCTCTTATCGCCTTGTTCAGCAACCCTCCAGCCTAAAGCCTGATTGGGCTTCACGGCAAGGGCAGAAACGGCGTCTGGTCGAAGCGATCGTCCATGTCCTCGTAGACCGCGATGACCTCATCCAGGGGGATGTAGACCCGATAGCGGTGGGCCTGGGAGCCGAAGGCATCTATGGCATCAGCCAGCAGGACCTCACGGCGCGACTCGCCGGTGAAGCGATCCTTGGTGAAGTTCTCGTAGATCTGACGCCCGGCATCAGGAGACCAGTTCAGGCAGCGCACCTCGCCGACCAGCAGCTCGGAACGTACCTCGACGATCTTGAGCAGGAAACGCTCGCCCCGTCGGACAATGATGGTCGCCACGCGCTGCTGCTCGGCCATGGCCTCCAGCAGTTTGCCGACGGACGCCGGTCGATCAGTCCCCGGAACGATGATCTTCTTGTCGCCGCTCATATCGTCTCCTGGTCATGTCAGCCTGTGAAGGCCTTATAGCAGAATCGCCCCGCTGCCCAAGCCCCTTCGTGCCGCCGTTCAGGCACTCACAGAACGACTGGTCAAGAAAAGGCCAACCTATCAATTTTGAACATCAAACACCGTGGGCAAGCAGGAAGTGCGCTTGAAAATCGCTTGACTGATGCTTAGTATCCTTTCACGGCCACGGCCCTGGTCACACTGGGCCTTATGACGCAGATGCGCAAGGAGCATTCATGCCATCACCTACCAGGCTGCTGGGCGCTTGCATCGCCGCTGGCCTGGCTGCCTTCATCGTGGCGCTGATCCTGCGTCCTGGGCCAGAAGCCCTGGTAAAACGCTTCTTTGCTGATCTCAATGAAGCCGTCACGGCCTACGACACGATTGAGGTCTTCGCCCTGATCGATGCTGACTATGACCTCCTTGCCCACTGGCCGAGGGCCCGCATCGTCGTGCCGGCAGAACATCACGATGAGCCGCTGGTGGTCCACGAGGTGATCCGTCAGTTCTGCGCCCGCATCTTCTTCATCCGTCAACGGAACCAGACTCCCCCGCCCACCGTGAGTCTGACGGCCGTTGAACAGGTGGAAGTTCTTGACGACGGTCTGATCAGCGCACGCGCCAGCATTGCCGCTGAAGACCGCCAATTACGCCTGAACATCGATCCACCGCGATCCGTCGACTTCGTTTTTCGCCGCCACGGTTGGCTGCGTCCCCATCTGCAGGTACTGTCCCACGATCCGTTGCTGTAAGGCCGGTCACCATTGCCGACCGGAACCAAGGAGCTGCTCATGTCTTCCCTGACCCTCGACTTCACCAACTGTCTGGCCTCATCGATCGGCGCCACCCATGGCCTGACCGATGGCGAGATCGACACTCTGGTCGCCAAGTTCCCCAAGCATCACGAGTCGATGGAGGAGATCCGCAACACCAAGGAGTCCCTGTTCTTCGATCTGCCCTATGAGGATCCGACGCCCATCAAGGACCTGGCCAAGAAGTACACCAAGGGCTTTGAGAATCTGGTGGTGATCGGCATCGGCGGAGCCGCCGAGGGGCCTCGGGCCCTGCTCGGCAGTCTGCTGCCGGCATCCTGGAACCTGCTCTCGGCCAAGGACCGCCGCAACAACCCACGGGGCTTTGTGGTCAGCAATGCCGATCCGGCCTCAATCAACGACCTGCTGGGAGCCCTTGATCTCAAGAAAACCTGCTTCCAGGTCATCAGCCGCAGTGGGGCCACGGTGGAAACCATGGCCGTCACCTTGTGGTTGATCGATCTGCTCAAGACCAAGGTCGGCAAGACCGCTCCTGCCAAGCATCTGGTCATCAGCACCAACCCTGACAGCAGCCCTCTGGTGACCGTGGCCGAGGCCGACAAGATTCCGGTGATTGACATCCCGGCCAACATCGCCGACCGCTTCAACACCTTCGGTCCGGCCAGTCTGTTCAGCGCCGCCCTGTGTGGCATCGACATCGACGCCCTGTTGGCCGGGGCCCAGGCCATGGACAAGCGCTGCCGCATGGACCGGGCCATGCAGAATCCGGCCTACATGCATTCCCTGGTCCACTACCTGCTCACCCGCAAACGGCGCAAGACCATCCACGCCATGGTCGCTTTCGCTGACCGTCTGGAGATCATCAGCCATTGGTACGACCACCTCCTGGCGGTCAGTCTGGGCAAGATGCTCAACAAGAAGGGCAAGGCGGTGCATGTCGGCCCCGGCCCGGCCTCCTGCGTCGGTCCCAGCGCCTGCTATGGCCAGCTCCAACTGTATCTTGAAGGCCCCTACGACAAGGTGACCACCTTCCTGGTCACCAAGGACCACCATGCCGACATCACCGCCCCGGTCGTGACCAAGGCCGGCGAACAGCTGGACTTCCTCTCCAAGGCCTCGTTGGCCACGATCATCGATCAGGCCTATGTCGGCGTAGCCCAGACCATCACCGCATCGGGCCGTCCCAATCTGACCGTGATTCTTGATGACATCAGCCCCCACAGCATCGGCGGGCTGCTGTTCATGCTCCAGCTGTCAACCGTGATGAGCGCTGAACTGTACGGCATCGACCCCTTCGACCAGCCCGGCATCGACAGCAACAAGCAAGCGGTCTACGCCCAGATGGGGCGCAGTGGCTTTGAAGATCGGGCCACGGCCCTGGCTGAGTACCGAAACCGCAGTCTGCGGACCTGCTGATAGCCTGTTGACCACTCAGTCCCTGCAGGCCTGGATGGTCACGTTCAGCCCTTCATTCCCAGAACGCCGCCATGCCCTTCACGCATGATCATCCATCCCTGGAACTCAGCCCTGAGGATCACGACCGTGATGCGGTGCGCCTGGGCAGCACTGATGAAGACAGCCGCGCCCTGCAGGCCATTGCCGCCCAATATCAGGCCCCTGAAGGCCCATGGCTGGACCTTGCCTGTGGCAGCGGTCGCCATGTGCGCACCCTGAGCGCTGCTGGCATCGATATCAGCGGCCTGGATATCGATCCCCGGATGATCGCCGCAGCGCAGGCGGCCGACCCCGAGCAGCCCCAGCGCTATCGTCTGGGCGATGCCTCAGGCGGCGACCTCGGACAACAGGACCTGGCCCTGAGCTGCCTGCTCAATCGCTCCCTGGTCTGCTTCCACAGTCACCGTCTGGCCTGGGGCCTGTTCACCACCGTTGCCCATCATCTGCGCCCTGGCGGCCTGTGGGTCATCGACAATTGCTGCACATTCTTGTGGGATCAGGTCAAGGACGGCCTGCTGGCTGACGGTCTGAGCCCCGATGGCGAGGAACAGGTCTTCTTCCTGCCCGGCGAAAACCGTTTCGTCTACCGCCGCGGCCCGGCCGTTGATCCGGACTGCTGGCAGGTCAAGGACAGCGACCGCATCATGCGCCTGTGGAGCATCGGCGAGGTCGTCCTGGCCGCCTGCGGAGCGGGACTTGCGCCTTGCCAAACCGATCCCCAGGCGACATTCTTGGTATTCAGCAAGCCGCCCTGTGCGGCATGAAGGAGTCCTGTCCATGGGCTGGCTGATCTACCTTGTTCATGCCCACTGGATCGTGCGCGGTCTGGTCTTGGTGGGCGCATTGATCGGCATCGCCTGGTCCCTGCGCAGGATGTGGCAGCTGCATGCCGCGACTCTGCGCCAGCGCCAGGACGAAGCCACGCAGCGTCGTCAGGCCCGGATCCGGTCCCGCTCGGCTCGTCAGGCAGTCGCCACGCCCACGCCCACCCCGACACCGGCTCCCGAAGAACCCCAACAAGAGGACCTGTTGTCGGTCCTGGCCAGCCAGGAGACCGGGCGCATGCCGGTCATGGATCTCGGCCATGCTGAGACCCGCCGCCTCGGAGCCACGCCGCCACCTTCTGTTACTGAAGAAGACGAAGCGCCCTCGCCGACAGACCGCGATACCCGCTATCCCATAGATGGCGGAGCCGTGACCCGGCGTGACCTGCGTCCTCCGGCCAAGGATGCCAGCACCCAGATTCTCCGTGAAGTCCCCCCGCAAGGCATTGATGCCAATCTGCAGGCAGCGATCCGTGGCGCGGTTGAAGACAGCCTGCGCGAAGAAGGCAGCGACACCCTCTTCAAGGATTTTGCCGACACCGATCACGCCGAGGAGCCTGCCGACTCGACGACCACCGATGTCGATGAAGATGAGGCGGACCAGGACATCGGCGCTGAGACCACCAATCGCATGACGCCGGTCGATACCGATGCCGCTGAAGGCGATGTCGGCCTAGTGGACAGCGAAGACGACAGCGAACCAGGGCCTGACGACGAACAGCTCCCTGACAGCGCTGCTGACGACCAGGACGACGACCTTGAAGCACGACGGCGACGGCGGCGCGTCTCCCAGGAGATCATCCACCACAACGCCCAGCGTCACGAAGAACTGGGCCTGCACATCGGCATCAGTCCTGACGGCCCGTCTGAAGCAGAGGTCTCCATCAGCGCTGCAGACAAGCAACAGCGTCTACGCCAACTAGGACTGGCCGATGACGATGGCGATAGCGATGAAGTGACCCTGTCAGCCCCGGCGAGCGATGTCATGGCTCGCGTTGAGGCCGCCATTGCCGCCATGGGCGGCGACGAGGAAGACGCTGTCCCGGCATCCAGCGATAACGCAGCGCC
>SLQH01000232.1 GCA_007131555.1 Planctomycetota bacterium
AGAGGGCCACGTCGGAGCGTGGCCCCACCTGGGTCCGGCGCAGGTCCGCCCTCCGAGGTGGACCTTCCGGGGCGCGGGGACGGAGTGAATGGCCAATATTCAGCAAGGAATGGTCAATCCTCAGTGGGGAAGGGTCAGCCCCCGCTCCGTTGATCATTGGCCATTCCTTGCTGGCCATTGGATATTCCTCCCCCTCCGAGGTGGACCGTCCGGGTCGCGTGGGAAAGACGGGGTCGCGCTGGAACCGCCTCCCGCACCCCAGCGGTAGCCGTTCCCGCCTTGGTCGCGAAATCAAAGTCCCCCTGACCTTCGTCCCTAAACCTTAGACCCCCACCTGGGCGATGAGGATGTCCTGCATACGGTGATTCCCTCCGGGGCCTGCACATCGACAACCAGGCCCTGTCCACGACGCCGCCATTCAACCGCAATGTCACCGTGGGGCGTGGGCACCGTTCCTCGAGCCCAGGCCAGATCCAGCGGCTGCGGATCCAGGCGGATCGCCCCCCAGCCGGGTTCCAGCGGCTCTACCCCCAGCACGCGCCGCGAAAGCTGAACCAGCGGCGTGCCGCCCCAGGCATGCGAATAATCGCCACGGGTCCACATTTCACGAAGACTGTAGGGATGCGCAGAGAGCATCGGTCGCCAGAGATCCAGGTGGGTGCGAGCGTGGTCCTGAAACACACCGGCGGCGTCCAAGGCATCGAACAGGTAGTGTTGAAAGTAGGGCTGCGGCTCCGGTAGGCTGGGGTCAGCAAGCACACGGCGCATGAGTTCCGCCGCCTCGCTCCCGGTGACGATTCCGGCCCAGACCGCCAGGATGTTGGTATGGCGCGTGAAGATGTCTGTCGCGCCGTCTGGCGGCAAGTAGCCATGTGTTGGTTGCCGACTGATGCCCCGCAGGCCATCACGGTACATCCGGCGTTCGGGATCGAACAAGCAGATGCGGAAGGCGTCGGCAAGGGCTGCCGCCGCGGTTTCCCAGTCGGCCGCCTCGGTCTCATTCTCGTCCAGTTGTCGCGTCAGCCAGGCCGCGCGTCGCAAGGCCCGCACGGCAAACGCCGTCAGCGCGCCCATGCCCTGGGCGGCGGGTGGATGATGGTAATTGGCGCCGCCGTGTTCGATCCAGTCCACGAACATGTAATTCGGCGCTTGGGACAGCAGGCCCTCGGGGTCACGCCAGGCAAGGGCCCGTTGCAGCGTCAGGCGGATGGCGGGCAGGGCGGCGCGAGCGGTCGCCCGGTCGCCGGTGAACAGCAGCAGATCGGCGGCGACATCGGGCAGCAACAGGGCGTAGCTGGTATGGAACTGGGCGCCCTGCTGCTGTTCGAGATCAAGCGCCATTCGCTCCACGTCGACATGTGCCAGGGCGTAATCGCCGAAGGCGTAGTATGCCATCAGCATCTCAACCAGATAATCGCCGTGATCGCCGAGCGCCTCCTGATGGCGCGGCGAGTCGAGATGAATGTCCTGCATACACAGCCGCAGGCTCTGGCGACAGATCTGCCACAGGTCATTCAGGAAGGGGTCGCTACAGGTGAAGGCCCCGCGATCCGCCACCGGCTGGGAGCGGGTCACCAGGCCCAGTTCGCGCAGTGCCAACGCCGGTGCACCGGGGGGGAAATGAACGGTCAGGCGGACCGCGCGAGCGCTGAAATAGGCGGGTGATTCGTAGTCGGTTGTACCGCCGGGCAACGTCAGCCGCAGGCGGTGCATGTCGCTTTCGGCGGCCCCCGGTACCTCCTCGAAATCCAGCTCCAGCTTGGTGCCCTCGGCAGCGTGCGCGCAAAAGCGCAGGTGCCCGGCCAGCATCTGGTTGAACGTGAGGCGGGTGGTCACCGGATGATCTGCGGGTTGGATCGTCAGCGCATCGCCCTGGTCTGGCGCGACGAACTGCTCCGTCAAGGGCGGCAAGGCGTGCGAGCGCAAGGCGGGGCGCGGGGTCAGGTCGGCAACCAAGGGAGGCCAGGTGCTGTCGTCGAAATCCGGCAACTGCCAGCCGTGAGGGTAGGCCCGCAGATCGCACGCGCGGGTAAACCCCTTCCGCTGTCCGGCTTGGAATCCCGTAAAGGCGATCCCTCGCCAGCCGGAACCGGTCGCCAGCAGCAGATGGCCGGCGTCATCCAGCAGTTCGGCGATGAAGCCGGCATGGCCCTGAGAAAAATGCGTCTGGTTGTCGGGGCCCGCTATCACTTCAACGGCGAGGACATTGTCGCCAACGCGCACATGCTCCGCAATATCCAGGCAATCGAAATACCACCAGTCCGGAGCCATGGTCTTGGCGTAGGAGCCTCCGACCATGGCCGGCCCGCGTCCGGCCCAGCGGCCATTGATCCAGAGCCGGTAGCGCGCATCAGCGCTCAGACGCAACCACAGTTTCCCCGGAGCTGTGGCTACCTGGAAACTTCGCCGCAGCAGGCCCGCCGTGCCGCGCCATCCCGGCGCACGGGCGCCAGCGGCCCACCAGCTCAGCGGCGCCACCTGGTCATCGGGAAACGCCACCGGGTCAAGCCATGTCCAGCTCGCCCGCCAGGCTGGTGATGGTGTCAGTTGGGCTGATGACATGGCACAGGGCTCCGATCGCTCAGGGTTCGTATCGAACCGGCACTTCATGGCGAGGAAAGAGCCGCCGGACGACCGTGGGAGGCCTCCGGCGCGGGTGCGCTGCCCCATTTCGCGCGCCAACGCGCCCGTTCACATCACCATGATGGGGGCGGACAGACGGTGCTCAAGCTGCTGCCGGGCCTAGGAGCCTGTAACGGATAGATTGACGCATCGCCTGGCTTGGCCTTGTTCGCCCTGATTTCGTCAAAATACTCGCCGTAGCTACGGCTACGACTGCGTTTTTGAGCAAAATCATGTCTCCAAAATGCGCTTCGCTTGTGCTCGGTCGCTATCCGTTACAGGCTCCTAGTGCAGGGGCGGCGGCACAGGCCCCCATCTGAGCCCTGATGAGGCGGGCCCGGATCACGCGTGGTCGTGTTCAGTGCGCAGTTGCGCCGGGCTGCGACCGGTAGCGCGCTTGAAGGCGGTGCTGAAGTAGGCGGGGCTGGCGAAACCCAGGCGTGCAGCGATGGCGCTGATGGGCGCGTCGCAGCCGATCAGCAACCGTGCGGCTCGACGCATGACTGCGCGCTCGCGCAGGACCCGAAAGGGCTCGCCGGTGCGCTCCTTGATCGCATGCACGAGGCGACTGGGCGAGAGGTGGACCTGCCTGGCGAGGTCGCTGATGCGGTGGTCGGCGCGGGCGTCGCGATGCAGTTGCATCAGCACGGTGCGGACGGGATCGTCAGGATCGGCGGGAGTCTGGCCGAAGAGTTCCAGGCTGCGGGCCGAGGCCATCAGGCGGAGGGCGCGCCGAGCCAGATGGGCGGTGCGACGCATCCTCGCCTCGTCCTGGTCAGTCATGCGTGGCAACTGCTGCCAGGCGCGGCTCAGGCCCGGAAGCGCGTGCGCCTCCGGTTTGCGGGCGGCGCCGACGAACAGGGTGCCAAGGTAGAGCGCGTGATCGAAGACCGGTGCGCGCAGCTCGCAAACGCCGGCGTGGCAGGTGCAGATGTCGATGGCCTCCGGATCGTTGGCCGACCAGTGGGACGCCGGCAGCAGGTCGTGGGCCAGGCAGCGGCGGGATGCCGGCTGCTGCTCCTTGACCGCCAGACAGTAGGGATGGCGGTGCTCCACCAGCTCGCGCGGGAGTGCCAGACGCAGCGGGTGGTCGGCGTCCTTCCACAAGATCGTGTAGCCGGTAAGAGCGTGCAGATCGTTACAGAGCCCCCGCAGTTCGTGTTCGAAGTCGCCGATCATGGTGATGATCGTAGCATCAAAACGAAAGCAGAACAGCACCGGCACCCGTCGCCGATGCTCCGGTGACGGGCTATGATGAATGGCATGGACACCCCCCCGCGCAATATCGTCGTCATCCTGTCCGACCAATGGCGCTGGGATGCGCTTTCCTGCGCGCGCCAGGGCAGCACCGCCTCTACGCCCTTCACCGATCAACTGGCTGCCGAAGGGTGTCGGTTCATCAATGCCTGCTCGCCCAGTCCCAGCTGCATCCCGGCCCGTGCCTGCTTCGCCACTGGGCGCACACCGGTCCGCGCCGGGCGGTGCGGCTATGTCGAGAGCCAGCCCTGGCCCTATCGCCATACCTGGATGAGCCGCCTGCGCGAGCATGGCCATCAGACCATCGGCATCGGCAAGACCCACTTTCACCCCATGCGCGCGCGTCTCGGATTTGAGGAGTTGCGGCTTTACGAAGCCATGCAGCGTGACCCCGGCGTGGCCAGCGACTATCACCAGTGGTTGCGCGAGGTTTCCGGCGGCACGGTGCAGGACGTCGCCCTGCAGGGCTTCCCCAACAGTTGGGTGCCACGACCGTGGACCCATCGCCGCGACTGGCACTGTACGGAATGGATGACCCGTGAGGCGATCACGCAGTTGGAGCGCCGCGATCCCACCAGACCGTTCGCCTTGTATGTCGGCTACCACCGGCCCCATCCGCCGATGGATCCGCCACAGGACATCTATGAGCGCTTCCTTGCCGTAGAGGATCCCGGTCCGCGGATCGGCGATCACTGCGAGCGGTCGCCAGAGGTAGCGACCGGGGCGAGCAACGGTCCTCGCACCTGTCTGCGGGCGGACGATCTGCGCCGAGCCCGGGCCGCGTATTTCGCCAGCATCGCCCACGTCGACGAGCAGATCGGCCAGCTGCACTGGTATCTGCACCGGACCGGCCTTCTAAGGGACACCTGGATTGTCGTCACCAGCGATCACGGTGAGTTCCTGGGCGATCACCACCGCTGGCACAAATTCAGTCTCCATCGCGATTCCGCCGGCATTCCCCTGATCATCCGCCCGCCGGAAGGCGAAGCCCGTGGTATCACCTGTCGTACGCCCGTGGATCTCAGCGACCTCGGCACGACCTTGTGCCGCTGGGCCGGGACCGACCTGCCCGACGCCGATGGCCGCGACCTGACGGAGCTGGTTCATGGCGCCGAGGATCCGGCGCGCATCATCCACGGCGAGCACGCCCATTTCAGCGGCAACGAGCATGCGCTGCGGGACCGGCGTTGGACCTACATCTGGGATTCTGTCACCGGCGAGGAGCGTCTCTTCGATCGTGATGCCGATGCGCACGAAGGCCACGACCTGTCAGGCAAACAGCCCGCGGAGCTGGCCCGCTGGCGTGAGCACCTGGCCGCGCGGCTAGCGGATCGACCGGAAGGTTTCGTGGTCAACGGTGCCCTGCGCTCGGGCAGTTGCTCCGAATCGGTGAGCGCGGCGATCCGTTCCGGGCGCGATCCCCTGGACGCGGCAGCTCCTGCTTGAGCCGGCATCCGGAGATTGGCCACGTCACCCCCAATCCGGGTCGCTATCCTTCCGTCCCCACCTCAATTTAATCCTATTACAATAAGAGACTGCAACAAAATAAGCTCTGTACAGATCACGCAGATAATATTGATCCTTCAAGGCGCGCTGGAGGGCATATCAAGGATATGTGAGCGATGAGCAACGATGAAAGGCGGTTGTGACTAGTCAGGCGGGTGTCTTTCTTGGCAAAAGGGCCGGCCCGGGATCGCCGAGCCCCAGCTCGGCTGGTGTGAAAAGAGCGCGCAGCGCTGTGTCTTCCGGCCCTTGTGTTGCCCCCCGCCTGAGTAGTCACAGGCGGTCATCACTCAGGTTCCTTTTGGTGGCAGCCAGCCGCGCAGTTCCTGAAAGGCGTTGATCGGCTGGTAGGGTTCGGGGTAGTCGGCGCCGTGATGGCTGGCGCGGCAGGAATCCATGAACGCCGTGATCTCGCGACGCATGGCAGCAACGCGCCCCGCCTGTTCGCCGGCCAGGTTGCGCGTCTCGTAGCGGTCGGTGCTGAGGTCGAACAACAGGTCTTC
>SLQH01000096.1 GCA_007131555.1 Planctomycetota bacterium
CGTCGGGTGCGCTTCACCATCGCCTCCATGGACGTTGAAGCCGAGATCCTGTCATTGGACGGTCAGCGTTTCACCATTCGCACAGAGGCCATTGATCGCATGACCGTTGCTGTCGAACGCCTTGCCGATCGAGATTTGCGCGGCCTTCAGGAGGTCGTCAACCGCATGTGATCCGGTGGGCTAACGCAGGGCCTTGGCTACCTGTGAGAGCACCTCCAGGCGGGCGTGACGTTTGTCGTTGGCGGGGATGATGTGCCAGGGGGCGTCGACGGTTGAAGTGCGGGCCACCATGTCGTCGACAGCCTGGACGTAGTCATCCCAGCGTTCGCGGTTGCGATAGTCCTCGGCAGTGATCTTGTACTGCTTGTAGGGGGTCTGCTCGCGGTCCTGGAAGCGGCGCAGTTGTTCGTCGGGATCGATGTGGAGCCAGAACTTGAGGACTACGAAGCCGAAGTCGCACAATTGCTGCTCGAAATCGTTGATCTCGGCATAGGCGCGGCTCCAGGCGGCCTGGTCAGCGAAGCCTTCGACCCGTTCGACCAGGACCCGGCCATACCAGGAGCGATCGAAGATGGTGGTGTAACCGGCGCGGGGCAGCTGCCGCCAGAAGCGCCACAGGTAGTGCTGGGCCCGTTCCTCGTCGCTGGGGGCGGCGATCGGCACCACCCGGTAGTGGGCTGGATGCATGGCTGCGCCCAGGCGGCGGATGACCCCGCCCTTGCCGGCGGCATCGGCGCCCTCAAAGACCATTACCGTACCAATGTGTTGGCGATGGGCGCGAGCGCTGGCGGCTCGGACCCGGGCGTTGAGGCGCTTGAAGTGGCGGCGGTAGGTGCTGTCGTCAACCTGGGCGCTGAGGTCGATGGCGTCAAGGACTGTGGCCCGGTTGGCGGCCCTGACCGGTGGCAGGGCCACGGCCGGGCAGCAGGGGGCGGGATGATCCAGGCGATGACGCAGCGCAGCCAGAACCACATCACCGACGCTGGCGGTAGCATGGCGACGGTCGCTGGATTCGATCACCTGCCATGGGGCGGCGGGGTGTTCGGTGGCCTGCAAGGCGCTTTCGACGATGCGCATGCAGCGGGCGTGATCTTTGAGCAGGGCGGCATCGGTACGACCGAAGGGGCCATGCTTGGCTGGGTTGTCGCGGGCCTTGGCCAGGGCCGGGAGGGCGGTGGCGGCGGGCCGATGCAGCCAGCACTTGATCAGCAGCAGGCCTTCGGCGGCCAGGGTCTGTTCGAAGCTGCGGATGCGTTCGAGATGGCTCGCGAAGGCGTTTTTGCCTACCCGGCTGAGGATGCGGTCGGTAACGGCGCGAAACACCCAGGCCCCGGAAAAGACCGCCATCCGGCTCTTGCCGGGCAAGGCCCGCCAGTAGCGCCAGAAAGGCGGCCGTTCGATCTCTTCCTGGGTGGGATCATCGAAGACATTGGTGGCGAGGCCGCGGGGGTCCATCCATTCATTGAGGGCGGCGATGGCCTCATGGCAACCCTGGTGATCATCACCGACGATCAACACCAGGGCCGCGACTCCAGCAGCCCGCAGGTCCTGCTGGGCCTGGAGCAGCTGGGTGCGCAGCTGGGCCTCATGGTCCTTGAAGATGGCCTTGCCCATACGGCTGCCCAGTTCAGCGACTTCCAGCATCAGCTGTCCTCCTCAGGGATGGTCAACAGAGCTTCAATATCCGCATCGCTGGCCGGACGGCAAGCTCCGATCGGCAGGTCACCGGGCAGATCCAGGGCCCCGATGCGATCGCGATGCAGGCTGGTGACCTGGGCACCCAGGGCGGCGCACATGCGCTTGACCTGATGGAAGCGGCCCTCATGCAGGATCAGGGTGGCCTGTCCTGGGCCGTCCAGGCTGAGCTGGGCCGGCAAGGTGGGGCGTTCATCGCCCTCAAGCAGGAATCCCTCGGCGCAGCGTTGAATGGCATCATCAGCCATCCGCCCGTCATAACCGACCCGATAGCGCTTGGGCAGGTGGCGTTTGGGATGGATCAGGCGATGCAGCAGACTGCCATCACGTGAGAAGATCAGCAGGCCGGTGGTGAAGCGGTCCAGGCGCCCGGCCGGTTCCATGCTGCGCCAGATCTCGGGCAGCAAGTCGAAGACCAGTGGGGCCTCACGGCGATCACGGCTGCACGAGTACCCCGCCGACTTGTGGACCAGGACCACTCGTGGGATGGTGGCCAGGGCTCGCCCGTGCACGGCGATGGCAGAGGTCTCCATGACCTGTCTGGCCCGATCACGACAGATCACGCCATCCACTGTGACCGCCGCACTGCGGATCAGCTTGCCGACCGTACGGCGTGATCCCCAACCGGCCTGGGCCACCAAGGCGTCCAGTCTGGCACTCATGAGAAGCATGATCACAGCCCAGCAGCGGAGGGGAAGCGGGAGGCAGCTGACCGTCCATGGACTCCATCACGGTGCTATGTGTACTTGCAAGGGTGGGCTCCAGAAACGCTGTTCATCGTTGTAGTAGGGCTGGATGTAAGCGGCCTGACCGAGGAAGGTGCCGGGGATGTCGGCGATGGCGGCCAGACGCAGGCGATGGATGCCGGGGTCAAGATGGCGGAAATACAGGACCACATGGGGTCCGTGAATCTCCCAGGCGGCGATCTGTCCGGCTTCCACCAGTTCGTCAAGACGGTCAGCCCGTACCTGGATGCCAGCGCTCAGGCCGATACAGGCGATCGGGGTGGCGATGCTGTCGGTTGCGGTGATGACCAGTTCGAGATCAACCGGATCACCCAGGCGGATAGTGTCGGGCAGGGGGCCCAGGTGCATCTCCAGCGGCGGATCGGTCATGGAGATCGGGTGGAGGAGTTGACCCCGGACGACCGCCTGCCAGGGCAGATCGGGGCTGCCGTCCCAGCGTATGATCAGATGATCAAGATCGCTGCGGTCGAGGTTCAGGGCCACGGAACGCGGTGCGGTGTCGTCAACCGGCCACCGCCTGATGATCTGCTGATCACGGGCATCGATCAGGGTCAGATGGCCTCGCAGGGATTGGCTGGGGTAACGCTGTTCGATGGCGTGCAGGGCGGCCAGGGCCAGGGCCGTGGCCTGGGTCGTGCCAAAGCGTCCCAGGCGTTCATGGCGGTTGATGAATGAGGCCCAAGCTTCGACCCGGTCGCGGGTCCAGCCCAGTTCCATGGCCAGGAGGATGGCGCGAGCCGCTGCTTCCACCGCTATGCTGTTGGTATTGCTGCGCAGGGCAGCGTTGCCGATGTCCTGTATCAGTCCCTGCTCATCGCTACGGATGCTGTTGAGCAGGGCCGTGGCCTGTCTGGTGTCGCCCAGGGCGGCGAAGCCCTGCCCGGCCACCAGGCGCAACCAGGCGTGTTGGTCACCGACTGCATGGAGATGCTCCGTGACCCGTGCTGTCAGGCTGGCCGGTGCGTGGCTATTGGTCTGGGCCAAAACCCAGAAGACATAGGTATCCAATATCGGCCCTGCAACATCCCAATGATGATGGCCGCGATTGTTGGTCGGCAGGACCTGGCCCTGGGCATCGATGCGCTGGCGCAGCCACTGTTGCAGGCCGGTGATGAGCGTCGGATCACTGGCGATGCCGATGCGCTTGAGATCATCAAACATGACCAGACCGAAGGCGCTCAGGCCAACATGCCCTTCTCCACGGCCAAACCATTCAAAGCCGCCGTCACGACAGGCGAAGCCCAGCAGACGATCATAACCCTGCTGGAGATAGGCACGACTGCGCTCAAGCTCAGCAGAGCTGTGCTGTGGGGATCGCATGATGGCCTGGTGGGCCAGGGTCAGGGGATAGGTGGTGGCGCTGGTCTGCTCGAAACAGCCGGTTGGGCGGCGCATCAGTGCCGCATGGACCCGTTGAGCACGTTCCTGCTCATCGTCAGGAGGCAATATCACATGCATGAGCATGTTGGGGTACAGGGAGTCGGGAAGCTGCCATTTCAGGCCCTGTTGCTGGCCATCAGCGAGCTGACCAGCCTGATGCATCCGCCAGGGAATCCCGGCCGCATCGATGGGGATGTCGGTCACGATCTGGTGTTGTGTCTGGTCATCGCGCACGCTGTAGCGCAGGGCCAATGGCCCCTCATCCGGGACCGTGATCGGCACCATGAGCTGTCCGTGTCCGGTCTCATCGAGGATGGGTTGGCCGAGCATGCGGTCATGGTCTGAAACGGTGGTGGTGCTGTGCGCTTGGCCCCGGATGCGCAGGGGCAGGATGAGCCGATCACCGGATGTCAGACGATGCGGCAGTCGGGTCTCCAGGGCCAGGGGCGGATCGATGCGGACCAGATGCTCACTGTGGCCGACGCCGCCGGCATCATCAATCACGCCGGCGCTCAGGCGCCAGCTGCGTGGACCGCTGCCGGTGCTGGGGATGGTATACGTTGCGCGGCCCTGGTCGTCAGCCCGTACCGCCGCCTGCCAGTACCAGGTGGCGGAACTCGGCTGGATGAGCTGAGTAGGGGAGGATCGGGCGTACTGGCGGATCGGCATGAGTGATCTGTTGGTATTCAATTCACGGGCTGGCTGAAATGTCCGGATGTGTGGACGGCGGTCTTGGCCCAGGGCATGCATCGGCAGGTAGCGATAATAGACCTGTAGGGCCAAGGTGGCATAGGCTGTGGACAGCAAGCGACCGATCTGATGGCCTTTATACTCTGTGCCGATGAAGTCCCAGCTGCCGTCGAAGCAGGCTGGATCACGACGTTGGGCGTTGACCAGGATGTCGCGCATCGGGGTGTTCCAGATAAACCATCGCTCGTCATCCATGAGAAAGATCGCTTGGCTGGCATGGTACAGGGTATGGAGGTTGGTGGGATAGGTGGAGGGGAGAGCGCTGTTCATCACCTGATTGGCCAGGGTCTGCAACATGCGATCCTGGGGATCCAGACCCAGCATCAGGCCGCTCAACAGGCCCAGGTGGGCCAGATCATGGCGTTCAGTGACGTTGCTGCTGGCATTCCAGGTATAGGGAAAAACGCTGCGCTGCCGTACTGACAAGGAGGCGTGATTGGGATTGGCTGCCTGCCAGGCCTGTCGCAAGTAGGATTGGTCACCGGTCAGGGTGAGAACATCAGAGGTATTCAGGCCGGCGGCAGCGGCGCTGGAGATGGCCATGATGGCCCAGGTGCTGACCACCGCGTCCTGGCGTTCGAGATTGCCCTCACGGTAGTCCCATCCCAGGCGCTGACCGGATTGGTCCTGGCTTTGGCGCTCGATGAGGACATCCAGTGCTCTTTGTGCGGGTTCACGCAAGGCTGGGTCACCGCTCAGGGCCAGGGCCTCGGCCAGGGCCTGAACCACGAGGGCTTGCTCGAAGTTACGACCATAGTCATACCGTCCGTCATGGGCGCTGACCAGCCATTCCAGGCCTCGTCGTACCGTCTGGCGCCACCGTGACATATGTCGATGATCATATCCTGCGCCCAGAAAACAGAGCAGGGCATAGGCGCTGACCGCCCGGTCGCCGGCCGGAGTGGCATGTTCGGTTCCTGGTTCGCAGCGTGGTCCGCCCTCAGTGCAGTGGTTGGGATAGCCGCCTACCGACCACTCGCCTGTGGGCGACTGATGGATGGCAAACCAGCGCAGGGCGGCATTGACCGCGCTTTCCGAAGCCCTGCTGCCGCCCAGGCGACCGATGGCCCGACGGCGACCACCGCCAGTCCGACTGCCGAACATCCCGCTGGCGCCGCCTCCTGCCCCGATGGCCATATGTGAGAACGAACTGGCCATCTCATGCCTGCTCAGGGCCAGCTCGCGGCCCCGAGTCCGGTCACCGCTGGGCATGTCTTCATCGGCGCTCGGTGAGCTCTTGACCGCTTCCCGGTCGGTCTGGTCCATGGGCAGCAGGCCGATGGCCTCGGGGGCGATAAGATCATCGTCATCAG
>SLQH01000054.1 GCA_007131555.1 Planctomycetota bacterium
GGGTGGCCATGGCATAGCCGTGATGATCATACCAATACCCGTCCAGACCGGAGATATTGGAGAAACCGCCGAGGTAGCGGATCCAATCGTTGAAAGCCTCGTTCATTGCGGTTCGCAGGCCCTCCGCCTCGCGGAAACGGGGCAGTTGGCCGCGTAGCCGATCGATCTGCCGCTCGACCCGGGTCAGTTCGTCCTGGACTGCTTCAGGGTCATCGGCTTCCTGCAGGCGATCGCGGGAGTCGAGCAGGGCCAGCAGTTCCGGGGTGGCGTCGGCCCGTTCGTCGATCTGGTCGTCTTCGCCCTCCCACCACCACAGGGTTTTACGCCACTTGGGAACACGCAGGATGGAGCCGGGTATGGCGTCACGTTGTTGCCGCAGCGACCACCACTGTTCGTAGAGTTCCCAGCCTCGTCGCCGATCATCCTCGCCGAGCAGGTCCATCATCGTGACGGCCTGTCGCCACAGGATCTCTCCGGTATCGGCGTGCAGGCCCAGCAGCCAGTGGGGATCCTGGGTCACCACCAGCAGCTTGGAGTCAGGTACCGGTACCGGCGTGGCGTTGGACCAGTAGGGCAGGCGGATGCGCCACAGGACGTTGGTGCCGCTGTGGTAGTCCCAGGCCAGGGGCGGGCGGGCCTGTGGGTAGATGCCGCTGCCATCACCTCGCCAGCCGACAGCGCTCCGGGCAGGGGGCTGGCGGGCGGCGATCCGAGCCCGTTGGGCGGCCACCACATCCGCAGGGCGCGGTGCCCCCTGCGTACAGACCCGCATCCAGAAACCTGGGCTGTGATAGTCGACGTCGATGCGCAGCAGCAGACGATTGGCACCAGCCTGCAAGGGCAGACGCAATAATGAGATGTGTTCGCTGAGATCATCGTTCGGCTCATCGGTGCTGACCCACACCAGACGGTCGCCCACCCAGAGCTTGGCTCGCTGGATGACCCCGATGGCCGCCCAGACCTCCATGTCACGAGGAGCTTCGATGGTAGTGGTGGCCCAGGTGGTGGACCATTCGATGCCGGTATGGCGTCCGTCAAGTGACCGGGGACAGTTGCGGTAGACCCTGTTGGCGCTGGACCAGTTGGGTGGGCATAGGTAGTGCATGTCGGTCCTGGTCGGGCGATACTGCCAGGGGACTGCTCCGGTGATGCGCAGGTTGCTTCCTTCCCTGAGCTGGTCCGGCTGCACGGCATACTGCATGTCTGGGGGCAGGAAGGCTTCCGGCAAGGCGGGCGTATCGAGATCGAAGCGGGCTACCGGGGTCGGTCCGAGGATATGCCAGCCGTTGATGCTGGCCCAGCGCTGATCACCGTCAGCGCGCCCAGCATCGGCAGGCAGTCGGGTGACGGCCTGTTCCGGATCACCGGGCAAGGTCGCGCCAATCTGCCACCAGGGTCCGAAGTCAGGATCGTCGGTGCGCAGCGAACCGCGTTGGACAGCGGTCGCGAAGGGGTCCTGGCCATGGACTGCGATGGCCGTTGTCATGGCTGCCCCCATGGCAGCCATGGACCGCAAGGACTCCAGAGCGGCGACGGCCTTGGGGTCTGGTCCCTCATCCTGAGGAGCAGGGTCATCAAGGCCCATATCGATGCCGCCCAGATCGTCCAGCATCATATCGTCCAATGAGGGGGGGCGTTCCTCCAGACGTTGCTCACGAGCCTGGCTTGGGGTCAGGAACGGCTCACGCTGTGGCAGCAGATCCAGGGCTGCGCTACGGGCCTCGCTGAAGGGGAGGTCATAGTGGCGGGCCATGGCCAAGGCCCGGAGATCCTGATAGCGCTGGAGAATGCGTTCCTCAAGCCCCTGGCCGCTGCTATGCAGGCGGTATATGGTGTCACTGGCCCAGGTGCTGGGCCTGGCGATCAGGTTGTCGGGGGGCTGGGCCGGCCAGGTCCGCAAGTGTCCGCTGAGACTGCCCTCAGCAGGGCGCAACGGATTGGTGAGATCAGGATCGGGCATGGCCGTGCCGGTGATCCGGTAAGTACCGGTGAGGTTTTCACCGCGCAGCCGGGCCGTGATGGTGATGGCGATGGGGATGGCGGCGTGGTCGCCGAAAGCTTCCTCAATGCCCAGATGACGGTCCCAGCCATCACGACGATACAAGGTCAGGCTGAGACTGGCCTGGATGCGGTCCCGGTCGATGGTCATCTCGGTGAGCTGGGCTGGATGATCAAGATCGTGAATCGCTCGGGACCAAGCCTGGCCCGGCAGATCAGACGCCGGATCGGCCGGAACCAATAGTTCCAGTTCATGCCGCAGCAGGGCCTGTTGCAAGTGCAGATGCAGCACCCGTGGGGCCGGACCGGCGGCAATCTGGCGATACCAGGCCTGTTCCATGCTCACCCGCTGTTCATGCAGGCGTTCTACCTGGGCCAGGAAGGCCGGCGGGCCTGCTTCACTAGCCAGCAGTGGGATGAAGGCGGTGACGGCCAGAGCGACCGCGCTGATCAGGGAGGGACGGAAACAGATCATTCGTACAATACGCCGTACAAGGCCGCGCATTGACTGGTTTCTGATCAGCCGACCTGGAACTGGTGGCGCACCGCGGAACCCGATGGGGCGGCAGGCCTGCTGTCCTTGCCCAGAGACATGGTGGCACGGAGGAAAAGCCTCCCCTCAGAAGCGCCAGACTTCAGCCTGCCGAACACCTCCCAAGACCGCAAGGTCTTTGTTCAGCGCACAGTATTTCTGAGAGTGAATAGCTTGGTGTGGACATTCGTTCCCGTTGTCCGATCTGTGCTGTTCACCGTCCGATGTCAGAGGTGTTTCGAGGTGCCCGGAAAAACAGTCCGGCCCTGAGCGTCCGGTTCAGGCCCTCAGATCACGGTAACGGCGCGGGGAGCAGCCCATGCGGCGGGTGAAGACCCGGGCGAAGTAGGCCGGGTCCTGGTAGCCGACGCGGTGGGCGACCTCGCGGATGGCGGAGGAGGTGGCGGTCAGCAGGGTCGTGGCCCAGGCCATGCGGATGTCCTCGTGCCGTCGTTGCAGGGAGGTGCCCAGCCATTGGCGCGCCCGTCGGGTGAGGGTCGGGATCGAGATCCGGAAATGGGCGGCGATGCGGCCCAGGTCGCAGGGCTGATCGACGTGCTGACGCAGCCAGGCATCAAGGCTGGCGGCGGTGAAGGGGGGTGATTCCTCTTCGCCCAGGCCGGCGAGGTCGGTGAGGATCTCGGCCAGCAGGCATTCGGCCCGGCCCATATGGCGGGGGGCCTGGGCCAGTTGGCGTTGCCCCATGCGGTTGATGCGTTCGGCGATCGCCGGACAGCGGGGCTCGGCGAAGAAGGGGCCGCCCCGATCGGCGACGATGTGCCGGGCCAGGGCCACGGCGTAGGGTCCGGTGAAACGACAGTAGTGATGGCAATAGGGATCATCCGGGTCGGCGATCAGCAGGCCGGGATGCTCTGGCAGGACCAGACCCACGCTGCCGGCGACGATGATCCGGTGCTGGCCATGGAGGCGATAGATCCCGCGGCCGGCGGTGAAGGCCGTGAGCATCACGTCGCCCTCCTTGGTGCCGGGGGTCGAATGCCAGGGCCGGCGGTCGATGGTCCCGGCCGTGCGCACGGCGAAGGGGGCGGCGATCATGATCGGATAATCCATCTTATGATCAGTCAATCAAGGTGCAGACGCCCAGCGATGCACATATACTCCGCTCCGCACCCAATCGCCTACTCCCCCCGTCGCTTGTATAAGGAGCCCATCATGTCACCCGGACCCAAGGTCGTCATCATCGGCGCCGGCAGCTACTTCTTCGGTGGCCCGGTGATCCGCAACATGGCCGTCAATCCCCATCTGCGTCATGGCACCCTGGCCCTGGTCGATACCGATCCGGAGGTCCTGGCGACCATGGAGCGGTTGGCCCGCGAGGCCTTCCGTCATCTGGATGCCCCGACCCGTCTTGAGGCCGCGACCGATCGCCGCGAGGTCCTGGCCGGGGCCGACTTCGTGGTGCCCAGCTTCAGCCGCGACAACACCCGCTATCGTGGCCTGGACTGCACGGTGGCCGATCGCTGGGGCATCCGCATGTGTTCCGGCGACACCATCGGGCCGGGCGGGATCTTCCGGGCCCTGCGCGAGATCCCTGAACTGCTGGCCATCGCCGCTGATGTCGCCGAGCTGTGCCCCTATGCCTGGCTGATGAACTATGTCAATCCGAGCAGCGTCCTGGGCATCGCCCTGGCCAAATACGCCCCGGCGGTGCGCAGCTTCGCCCTGTGCGACGGCCCTCATGAGCCGCACATGACCCTGCGCCTGCTCAAGCGGGTTGGCCTGCTGCCGGAGGATGCCGAGGGTGTGCCGCCGGCCATGCGGGCCCGGCTTGATCTGCGCCGCAGCGGCATCAACCACTTCTCCTGGGTCGTCCGCTTCGCCTATGAGGGTCGGGACATGATGCCGGTCCTGCGCGAACGCATCGCCGAGAGTGCCGAACGTGAACGACGCGAGACGGCGGTGGTGGCCGACAGCCTCGACGTCCATCAGAACGCCGCCGCCAAGGGCCGCTTCAACGCCTGTTATACCCTGCAACTGATGGACCTTTTCGGGGCCTATCCCGACTGCATGGCCCATACCAAGGAATACGTCCCCTTCTATCAGGGCCTTGGTCACAGCCCGATCGACCCGGAACCGATCAAGGTCTTCGATGCCGAGGACCGGCAGCAGCAGATGGATCGCAAGTGGCAGCGCACCATCGAGGCTTCCCAGGGTGGCGAGGCCCTGGCGGCCTTCATCGGCGAACAGCGGGATGACCACGCCACCGACATCATCGCCAGCATGTGGGGTGGCCTGGGCAAGGTCTTCGCCATCAACTGTCCCAATCGCGGGGCGGTGCCCAACATGCCCGATGACGCCTTCCTGGAACTGCACAGCCACCTGGGCATGGACGCCATCCAGCCTCTGCCGGTGGGCGACCTGCCGGTCGGGGTGCGGGGCCTGTGTCAGCGCATCCTCGACAGCCACGAACTGACCGCCGATGCCGCTGTGGCCTGCCAACGCTCGGTGCTGCAACGGGCCTGCGCCGTCGATCCCATCATGCCCAACCTGGGTGACAATGACCGGATCATCGACGAGTTGTTGGCCGCCTGCCGCGAGGTCCTGCCGGCCGCCTGGTATGCTGAGGGCTGAGCGGTGCTGTAAGAGCGTGTCCCTCAGCCAGTGTCAGGGCGTATCAGGCTGGTCATCAAGTGCCGCCTGGGCATCGCGCCCCAGCAGTTTTCCCAGCATGCCGTGGCTGTAGGGGGAGTTGTTGATGTCGACTATCTGTTCTGATCCATCGCGCTGGTAGCCGCAGGGGCAACGGTCACGAGTCAGCAGCAGCAGGGCTCCGCACCATGGACACAGCCAACGCTGACCGTCATCCTGGTCATCGGATGACGGCAGCGCGTGGCGGTCTGGGCGATCAGCCATGGCTGTTCTACAGGGCCTTGGCGATCCGCTTGCGGCCAGCCGGCGAGATGCCCTTGTCGTTAGCCATGAATTGCACCATCTTCTTGATATCGTTGTCGAAGAGGTCGCGACGCAGGGCGCTCAGCATTGCCGAGGTGTAGGCCGGTTGATCGACCAGGGGCGTGAAGACATGGCTACGGCGACCGGTCTGCTGGTCAAGCATCCCCCGCTTGGCCAGATTGCGCATCACGGTCAGGATGGTGGTATAGGCCAGCTGTTGGGCGCCCTTTTCACTGTTCAGTGCCTCATGGACCTGATTGACGGTGCTGGGTCCGTTCTTCCAGATGAATTTCATGACGCGTAGCTGCAAGGGGCCGATAGAGTCCATGACGTGCTCTCCGTTAGGGGGTGATAGATACGGGACCGACTCTTGTGTGTATGCGCGAGGATGGGATGATAGAGCTGCGATATGACCTTTTCAATGTCCAAAGGCCACA
>SLQH01000202.1 GCA_007131555.1 Planctomycetota bacterium
CTTCGCGACGCCTCGCATCTGCCACACGATGCTCGACTTATGAAACCCATTTCCGTGTCACCACACTAGGGCGGTATCAGGAGCCTATAAGTCAAAAAACGGTAGTTGGGCCTTAGAGTTGTTCTTCAAGCGGATATACGCAGCCAGAACTGGCCCGCCTGCTGGATGAAAGCCCGCATCTGCCTATATCGACTTGTAGAGCATCCCTAAAGCCTCCAGCCCAAAGCCTACAGGTGGATTTAGGATCACCCGAAATCCTGGGGCTCCATTGCTGCTTGGGTGCCGATGGAGAACGGTTATTCTCATTGCATGATGACGATACGGTATTTCAGGGGCCAGGGCAGGGCGGTGCTATCGCGATTGGTCGTGGTATTGGTCGTTGTGATCATGGCTGCCGCCGCTGCCGAGGATGTGATTGGTGACCATCAGCTGGTCGCCTTGGTGCAGGAGGCCGGTATCATCATCAATCCGCCTGGAGCTGAGATACAGGTGCGCATTGTTGATGCGGCTGATCATGTGCCTTTGGAGGTTGGTACCGTCATCAGGGCTCGGGTCGATATCATCGAATATGAGGCCTTCTGGCAGCATGCTGCCGGCAAGGTCTACCCCATGGTGTTGTCGCGGACTTATGACCATGACCCCTGGACGGCTGGTCAGCCCGGCGAAGAGGTGGTGCTTGAGGACTTGCCACCAGCTACGCCCATCGATTCCGAGCAACAGCGTCGTCAAACCATTGCCCAGGTGCTGGAAGAAGCAGGCGTGCCCTCGTCGTCAGAACGATCCAGCGCCGTAGCGGGGCGGGGGACCTACCGTCCTGGTCTTGGTGAGCGCCAGGTGCTGCTTGATGAATTGGCGACCATCACCCAAGAGTTGGAGGCTTTGGAAGGCGAGGTGGCCAGCGTCCAGGATCGGCGCCAGCGGGCCGTTCTGCTGGACGAATTGGAGACCATCACTGCGGCCCTGGAGTCGTTGCAGGCGCTGTCTCCGGGTTTTGATACGCGCCTGCAGACCATGGTCGAGGAGGCGGCGGCGGCCCTGGAGGATCATCCGGAAGCCCAGTCATTGATCGACGATCTGCGTGGCTTGGCTGCCTTGGATGGGGTGCGGGCCGATACTGCCTTGCCCAGTCTGGAGCGTTTGCGACGTCGTGCTGAGCATGATCGGGAGCCGTTCACGGAAACAGAGCGCATAACGCCCCTGGTTGACCCGGTACAGGAACCGGTCACCGAGGAAGCGGTAGTGGCGGTGCGCAGGTCCGTGATCCGGATCATTGACGTCGGTGCCACTTGGTTGGTGCTCTATCAGGGACGGCTCGGCCCTGGTCAGGCTGTCACCGAGGATGGCCATGCGTTGATCATTGAGGCCGTTGATGGCCGTTTTGCAGTTGTGCGGGCTGATGTTCCGGTGGTCATTGATCAGCGCCTGGCTGTTGTGCAGACCTATGAGGCTCAGACCCCGTGAGCCCGTCATCATTGGCGACCTGGGCCGAGTCTGAACTGGAAGCCATCACAGCGGCAGGGCGTTTGCGCAGTCGTCCTGTCATTGAGGGTGGCAATGATCGGCGGATCATCCTGGCCGAGGGTGGTCGCCGACGTTCCCTGATCAATTGGGCGAGCAATGATTATCTGGGCAATGCCCAGGCCCTCACCGTGCGCAACGCCGCCGCCAAGGCGGTGCGGTCCATCGGTGCGGGCGCTGGCTCGGCCCGGCTGCTGTCCGGTGGCTTGCGCATCCACCGTCGTCTTGAGGAACGTCTGGCCAATTGGCTTGGTTGTGAGGCAGTGTTGGTCACCACTTCGGGATTTCAGGGAAATCTGGCGGTGCTGGCGACCGTGGCATCCGGTCGCGATGATGTGGTGATCCTGGATCGTCTGGCCCATGCCTCCCTGTACGATGGGGCGCGTCTCGGCTCAGCCACCTGTCAGCGCTTTGCCCACAACGATATGGATGCCCTGCGGCGTCGTCTGGAATCTGCCAGCGCGGCGCGGCGGCGCGTGGTGGTGGTCGAAAGCGTCTATTCCATGGATGGCGACGAGGCTCCCCTGGCAGATATTGCTGAGCTGTGTCGGGCCTACGATGCCGTGCTGATGGTTGACGAAGCCCATGCCCTGGGTGTCCATGGTCCAGGCGGGCGCGGTCTGTGTGCGGCCTTGGGTCTGCGTCCCGATGTTGTCACCGCCACCTGTTCCAAGGCCCTTGGCAGCCAGGGAGGGATCATCGCCGCGGCCGCTTCCGTGGTCGAGTTGATCGTCAATCGGGGCCGCAGTTTCATCTTCAGCACCGCCGCCGTGCCGGCCGCCCCGGCGGCAGCCATCGCTGGTCTCGATCGCCTGCGTCGTGATCCGACCATGGGGGAACGTCTATTGGCCAGGGCTGCCCAGTTGCGGGCGGCCCTCCAGCATCAGGGCTGGTCGGTGATGGCTGGAGATGGCCCGATCATACCCCTGCAGATCGGCGATGAACAACGTACCGTGGCGCTGGCGGCGGCTCTGCGCACGCGAGGTCACTATGCTCCGGCGATCCGCCCGCCAACGGTACCGCCTGGTTCCTGTCGGCTGCGCCTGACCCTGACCCTGGCCCACGGCAGCAGTGATTGGCGGCGTCTGCTGCGGGCTTTGGCGGAGATCCGATCCGAGGGATGGTGATCTGGCTTCAGGAGTCTGTCAGGCGTACAGCTGTTCCGAGACCTCGGGGCTGGGAACGAAGTTGGTGGATACCCCGGTCACATCTTCGTGCTCATCAAGGGCGTCGAGCAGGCGTTGGATGCGTTGGGCCACGGCCAGGTCGTCGATCACGGCGTCATTGTCGGCAATCTTGCTGACGTCGCTTTCGTCGATGGTCACGGCGGCGTCTTCCAGGGCCTGACGGATGGTGTCGTAGAGATCAGCGCTGGCGGTGATCGCCACTCGTCCATCATCTGTAGTGACCACGTCGTCGGCGTCACAGTCGGCCTCCAACAGGACCTCCAGGACCCGGTCTTCGTCGCATCCCGAGGCCAATAGCGAGGCCGCTTCATGGAACTGCCAGGCGACGCAGCCCTGGGCTCCCAGATTGCCACCGGCGCGTTCGAACAGCTTGCGGATTTCTGGCGCGGTGCGGTTGCGGTTGTCGGTCATGGTTTCCACCACCACCGCCACGCCTCCGGCACCGTAGCCCTCGTAGGTCAGTTCCTCCATCGGCTTGTCGGCGCTGTCGCCCTGGGTCTTCTTGATGATGCGATCGATGGCATCGCGACCCATGTTGGCAGCCCGGGCCTTGGCGATGACCAGGCGCAGACGGGGATTCATGTCGGGGTCTGGCCCACCGACCTGGATGGCACCCTTGATCAGTTTGCCCATGCGGGTGATGACAGCCGCCTTCTTGGCGTCGTTGGCGGCCTTCTTGTGCTTGATGTTGGCCCAGTGGCTGTGTCCTGCCATTGGTGTTCTCCCGGGCCTGATGGATGGCGTTGAGGCCAGTCCGGGTCAGGACTTCTTGGTGGCAGATGAGGAACGTCGACCTGTGCCGCCCCGGCTCGGGGGCTTGGTCACTTCCTTGGCCACTGCGGGCTTCTTCCGGGACTTCTGGGGACTGGGCTTCTTGGTGGATGTGGTCTTCTTGGCCGCTGTGCTGGCACCCTTGCTCGATGCCGGCTTCTTCTTCACAGTCGCTGTACTGCTCTTGCTTGATGTCTTGGCTTTGGCTGGAGCCTTGGGTTTGGCCTTCTCCCAGCCATAGGAGATCGGCTTGGGGGTATCGATGTCCTGTTGTTCAATGAAGTCGCTGTGACAACGCAGGCCATGCGTCAACTGGAGACGTTCGTTGCTGTCAAGGGCCTCGATGATGTCGTGACGCAGGTCCTCAAGACTGGCGTTCTTGGGAACTCCGCCCAGGAAGGTCAGCAATTCGAATTGCTCTTCGTTGCAGGGCAGGGTGTTCATGCCGCAGACCATCATCAAGGCCCACTCGACCATGTCGGCCCGCACGAGGGTGGTATCAGGCAGAGCGCGGATGGTCTCAATGCCTTCCGGGGTGCGGATCATCTCGCCCAGGTCCATGGACCGGAAGGCGGTGTAGAGATCGGCCAACAGACTGTGCAGATCTTCAGCCTTCTCACGATTGCGAGGGAAGGCAGGTCCGAGGATGTCCTGGATCTCTCGGACGGTGGCCACCCGCATGTCATTCCAGTCGACGTATTCCTCATGGATGCGCTTGAGGGCCTGTTCGGCCTCTTTCTGGGCAGTGCCCAGGGACAGGATCTGGAGGATCAGGGCTTCAATGAAGTCGCTGACTTCAGGGACATGGCAGGTGCCGTAGCGTTCGGCCAGGGCGGCAGAGACCTTGAGCAGCTTCTTCTTGAGGGCAGTGGTGGCGGCAGTCATAGAGCAGCTATCCTTGATGGGGCCGACCGGCGGCGTCGTGAGGCATTGGTCCGCGTGGTGCCGCGTGGAGATGCTTGTATGTCGCAAATGCCACCGGTCAACCGACCACGCAGGGCCGCGGACAGTCGTTTGCCTCTGTGCTCCGCCCATCTATACTTCCTCGGAGCCTGTAAGGGGTAGACTGATACATCGCTTGGCTTGGCCTTTTCGGCCCTTATCCGGCGAAATCCTCACCATAGCTACGGCTATGGCTGCGGTTTTCGACAAAATCGGGACTCGAAAATGCCCTGCGCTTGTGCTCGGTCGTCATCCCTGACAGACTCCTAGACCACTGTGCGCCAGCACTCCGCCAACCAACAGGTATCCATTCATGTCCAGTGATGCATCGCCCCCGCCTGATCAACGGCAACCTATGCCTGATCCTCACTCGGCAGCTGGGTCGTCAGAACCGCCGGAAACCATTGTCACTGATCTCGCTGGCGATGCTACTGCCGTGACCATCGGCGGTGATCAGCAGACCATGGCTACCCAGACACCATCGGCCAGGGGTGATGATCTGACCATGGCCACCCGTCATCCAGGGGCCGGAGATGATGCTGGTCAGATCGCGCCAGGGACGATCTGGTCTGATGATTTCGAGATTGTGCGCAAGTTGGGTCAGGGTGGCATGGGAGCGGTGTATCTGGCCCGGCAACTGAGTCTTGATCGCGATGTGGCGATCAAGGTCCTGCCGGCTCATCTCAGTGATAATGAAGGGTTTCGCAAGCGTTTCGCCCTTGAGGCCAGGGCAGTGGCCAAGCTCAACTCGCCCCACGTCATCCAGGTCTTCACCGCTGGCCAGTTCCAGGGCCACAGCTTCTTCGTGATGGAGTACGTCGAGGGCCAGGACCTGTCGGCCCGCATCAAGGCCGGCTATCGTCCGAGCCATACCGAGGCCCTGGATCTGGTGATCCAGGCTGCCCAGGGTCTGGCGGCGGCCGGAGATCAGGACATCATCCACCGTGATATCAAGCCCGCCAACATGATGGTCAGCGCCGATGGCTCGCTGAAGATCATGGACTTCGGCCTGGTCAAGCTGGCCAAGGCCGATTCCGGTCTGACCATGGCCGGCACGGTCATGGGTACGGTCAGCTACTTCAGCCCGGAACAGGGCCGAGGCGAGGTCTGCGATGCCCGGACCGACATCTACGCCTTGGGCGTGGTCTTCTACGAACTGCTCAGTGGCCGCCTGCCCTTCACCGGCAATGACGCCACGTCCATCATCTACCAGCACATTCACGAGCAGCCCCGTCCCTTGCAGGAGATCGATCCGTCGATCCCCGAGGACCTTCAGGCCATCGTCCTCAAGTGCATGCAGAAGGACCCCGGTCATCGCTATCAGGATGCCCGCAGTCTGGTCGAAGACCTGACCGCAGTGCGTCACGGGGCCTCACCGGTGACGGCTTTTCATGATCCCGCCCAGTTGCGACATGGGGCCACGGTGACGCGAACTCCTCAGTTCAGTCGCGAGCATCGC
>SLQH01000277.1 GCA_007131555.1 Planctomycetota bacterium
CAGCCGGGATGGAATGCCGGATTGATGCCCTGCCCCAAAGCTGGGCGGTACTCTCCGGGGCCGGGGACCCCCAGCGCGCCCGCCAGGCGATGGCGGCGGTCGACCGGCTCTTGGTTGACCGCGACCAGGGCCTGATCCACCTGTTCACCCCCCCTTTCGACGATGGATCGCTCGACCCCGGCTACATCAAAGGCTACCTGCCGGGGATCCGCGAAAACGGTGGTCAATACACCCATGCCGCGGTCTGGGTGGCAATGGCGGTGGCCCAACTGGGCGACAGCGCCCAGGCCTGGGAACTGTGGACGCTGATCAACCCGGTCGACAAAACCTGCAGTGCCGAGGCCATGCAGACCTACCAGGCCGAGCCCTATGTCATGGCCGCGGATGTCTACGCCCTGGCCGGGCACCAGGGGCGCGGCGGCTGGACCTGGTACACCGGCTCAGCCGGCTGGATGTATCGACTGGTCAGCGAATCGCTGCTGGGTCTGCGCCTGGAGCCGGGCCGCCTCTTCATCGAACCCCTGATGCCCGCCACCTGGAGCGGATTTCTGGTACATTATCGCTTCCGTGACACCCAGTACCATCTGCACATCAGCCGCGGCACCGAACCCGTTACCAGCTTCGTCCTCGATGGCATCTCACTGGCCACCTCGTGGCTGCCCCTGATGGATGACCACCGGGATCACGATGTGACGGTGTTCCTGGCCGCAGGAAATCACAGGACCCCAGGGCACCGCGCATAACCTCCCCCGGGAGAGGCGAACTACCGCTCGCCTCAAGGATAACAGAGAGTGCGCACAGCGCTTCGTGCCGATTTCGTGGTGACCACCAGTGACTGCTCTGACCCACCGGACATGGTAGAGCGTTACGAGCCTCACCTGTCCGTCTTCGTGCCTCCTCATTGGAGCTTCAGGATTTCGTGTGGGTCACAACCCGGCTGTGTTGTGTGAGCGCTGTGTCTTGAATGGTCTCACGCTAAGGCCCTGCGGGCGGCGGAAAGGGACGGGAAGAGGAAAGACTGGCTGTGCTTGGCGTTCTTGGCGATCTTGAGCGAAGCGGGCGTGAAATCTTCCGGAATGGCCTCTCGCAAAGGGCGCAGAGCTCGCACAGGCCCTACGAGTGGCACGACATGAGCCACCTGAAATCCTGAAGTCCCAAAAATCTGAACGCTGCCTCTCTACATCATGCATGAATTGCGGACAGCGACCTCCGAGTACCGTTATGCATCTGACCGTGGTCTTAAGGAATTTCATTCTCTGTCATCGGAATCTTCTTCTGTGGTCACATCTGATGACGCATTCCATAGGTATGACCGAAAATGCGTCAGTGTCCGAAATCCCAGGAAATCATGTGTTTCTTAGTGCAATTCCATGAACGGGTCAGGGGTTCTGAGTCTGTTTGAGACGGGGCCTTATTCCCGCACCAGCACACTGACCATACCCTGAGCAGACAACGACAGGGTGATGACACCATCTTCCAGACAACACTCCTCAGCCACCGGCCTCTCAAGCAAGTCGCAGCAATGGGCCTGGGTCAGACCGGCCAGCAGGGGCGACAGGCTCAGATGCACGGCAGCGCCCTGATCGCTGCTGTTGTAGAGACGCAGGACCAGGCCCTCGCCATCCTCGGCCGGCTTGAGCTGGGTGATGACCACCGTGTCCGGACTACAGGTCAGCAGATCGGGAGCTGTCAGGGGCAGATCGCCGGCCTGGGCGCCGGCCCAGGTCACGGCGACCGGCTGGTTGAGCTCCGCTCCATGACGCAGGGCCAGGGCGTCATCGCCCTGGCCGGCATGTGGCAGCAACGACAGATTCCAGACATGATCGCCCAGATCCGGCAGGGGATCGGGGTCGTAGCTGCTGCGCACCAGGGCCAGGCGCAGGTCGCCTCCGGCCACTGCGGCATTGGCCAGGCCGTCGTTGGCCACCACCAGACCGGCTGCGCCACCGGCCAGCTGACCACCCAGGCGGACCCAGCGCAGGGCCGGCAGCAGACGGTCGGGCTCGGCCTGACGCTGGACCGCCCCACAGGGGGTCTCGTACTGGGCCTGGACCTGTTCCAGGGCGGTGGGCAGCAGCAGCCCCAATCCGGGCATGCCGACCTGCGGCCCGCCGACCTCCAGCCAGCGCAGCGACACCCGCAGGCGCAGACGGGTCTCACCGGCGGCCAGGCTCCAGCGGCAGGTGATGGACGACGCCCGCCAGGAGAAACGGGCCTCCACCGCCACCTCCACCGGCCCGGCATCGACCACGGCCAGATGTTCACATACCGGTCGTTCGCGCCGCGAGGGCACGCTCAAGGCCCAGCTGGCGAAGGCATGAGGCCGTTCGACCAGGGCCTCCGGCAGGCCCAAGGGCCGGGCCGGGTCGACAAACTCCTGACCATCCAGGCGCAGACTGGCGATGCCGCCGCTGGAGCGATCGAAGAGCACCTGGAGACGGTCATTGGCCAGGCCCAGGCGACCCTGCGGGATGCAGATCGGCGGGGGATGATTGCGACCGCCCTCCAGGTCCTCGATCGCCACCGCCGCATGCGGCGGCGGCGCCGGGCTGCCGGGGGCCACCACCACGGCGGTCCAGCCGGCGCTGGCTAGGCCGACCTGGACCGCCAGATCGACATAATTGTGTCCCCACCAGTGACCGCTACCCAACTGCTGGCTGGGCAGCGGATGACCCTGCCCATCCCGACAGATGAAGGCCTGGCCGCGTTCGGGCCAGGGTTGACTCCCCTCCCAGACCCGCAGACGCAGGGTCTCGTGGCGCGGCCAGGCGCAGGGATTGGCGACCAGGGCCAGGGCCGGCCAGCCATGCACGGCGTGACTGGCCTGGGCCCCGCCCTGGGCCCAACCGGCCCCAGCCCCGCAGTTGTCGGCCACCGGAGCGCCAGGCGCGGCCAGGGCCAGATCCAGGCCACTGGTATCCAGTCGCCCGGCCAGGGCGCGCAAGGCTCGGCTGTGCGCAGTCTGGGCATCCGCCAGCACGCTCTGGCTCTCGCCCAGACAGCGATCACGGGTCGCCGCCACGCCCGAGCCCGGCAGGATGTCATGGAAGTGCATCAGCAGGGTCCGCCGCCAGGCCGCATCCAGGGCCGCAGGCTGGGGCTGATCAGCCCCCAGACCCTGACTGACGGCGCGAGCGGCATCGGCCGCACACAAGACGTTCTCACAGCGGCGCACCGCCCGCTTGATCGCCGCCTGCGACACCAGACAGCCGGAGTATTCGGTGATCAACTCGCCGTCCCAGACCGGCAAGCGGTCGCCGGCCGCCTCCAGGCGCTCGAAGAAGGCGGTACTGGTCCCCATCTGCCAGCGGGGGAAGACCGGCCAGGAGTCCTGATTGCGGATCATCTCCAGATGGCGCCGGGTCGGGCCGCCACCATGATCCCCGACACCATAGACCAGCATGGCATCGTACAGATCAAGCTCCCGTCGCACCTGGGCCAGCATCTGCCAACGCTTGGGCCAGGGGGCCTCGTTGTAGGGGCACAGCCCGCGCCATGCCAGGATCCGGCTGCCATCAGGGGAGCGCCACCAGAAGGCGGCCGGACGGTCGGTGCCACCGGTACGCCACAGATAGGCCCGCCGTACTCCGGCGGCGGCGTCGATCATGGGGATGGTCCCGGCATGGCCAAAGCAGTCCGGCACCCAATCGACCGTCACCGCCTCCGGCTCCAGGCCGAGATGTTCACGGGCAAAGCGGCGGGCCTGGACCAGCTGACGACACAGGGCCTCGCCACCGGCCATCAGACGGTCGCCCTCGACCCAATGCGAGGCTGTGACCTCGAAGCGGCCACTGGCGACATGCCGCCGCACCTGTTCCAGCAGTTCCGGGGCATGACAACGCAGGATGTCGTAGACGGAGGCCTGGCTCTGGCTGAAATGGAAGTCCGGATACTGATCAAGCAGCCCCAGGACGCTGCGCAGGGTGTCAACACTGACCGCCACCGTCTCCTGCCAGGGCCATTGCCAATCCATGTCGATATGGGCATGACCGATGCAGTGCAGGGTGTAGCGCTTGGCAGTGGCGGCGATCGGCATCAGCCGGGCCTCGGCGTCGGTCAGGGCCTCGGCCACTGGAGCCCCAGCCTTGACAGAAGCGGCGAAGCCCTGTTCCGCCCCAGCGCACAGGGCTTCCCAGCTCTCGCCCTCGGCCCCATGCAGGGGCGCGATGGCGCGCACGAAGGCGCATTGTTCACGCAGACGCTCCTGGGCCTGACGATCCTGATGATGACGCAGGGCCAGCGGATCGGTGGACTCGGACATGATGGATGCTCCTGGGGGTACGGCTGATGACCGTATCATCCATCCGGGCTGCCGCTTGCCTTGCCCGCGACCCGCAAAAAAGTACGCTATGGCGACGTCGGTGTACATGACCTGGGCCAACGAGGCGCCCCACACCGGGGCCTTGCGCCTGGTCCGCCACTGCCTGCGACCGGGCACCACCATCACCCGCCATCGTCATGAGTTTGCCGAGGTCTTCTGGTGCGAAGCCGGCACCGGCTACCATCGTTGCGGCGACCAGGACCTGCCCCTGCAGCCCGGCGACACCCTGTGCATCAACCCCGACGACATCCACGCCCTGGGGGCCGGACCAGATGGCCTGACCTTCGTCAACGCCAGTTTCCTGCCCCAGGCGGTGCGCGATCTGGCCACCCGCCACCAGGCCCACTGGCCCTGGCGGCCCGGTCAGGCCCCCTGCCCTCGCCGCCTGACCCTGCGGGCCCGTGAACGGCTCGATGAATGGGTCAGCGACCTCGCCCTGGCCGAGATCGATGAACTCACCCGCGATGCCTTCCTGCTCGACCTGATGCGCCTGCTGAACAGCGCCAACGATGGCCCTGATGCCCCCCGCTGGCTGCGCGAAGCCCTGGCGGTGTTCTGCGATCCCCTTCATCTGGGGGGCGGCACCGCCCGCCTGGCCAGCCTCTGCAACCGCAGCAGCGACCAGCTCAACCGCCAGGTGCGGCGCTGCCTGGGCATCACCGCCACCGAACTGGTCAACCGCCTGCGCCTGGACAGCGCCGCCCGGATGCTGGTCTACTCCCGACAATCAGTCGCCGAGATCGCTGCCTCCTGTGGCCTGCCCCATGCCGGCCACTTCCACCAGCTCTTCCGCCAACGCTATGGCGTCACCCCCCTGCGCTACCGGCGGGCCGCCTGGTCCAGCGCCGCGCGCAAGCAGCCTCGATGATCGCTCCGGCCTCATGCGTTTCCATCCGCCACCGCTTGCAAGGCCGCCTTATCATGCCTTGCCACGACGACGCTCCGAACCAGACCAGGACAGCAACAGAGAAACGACGTCACTCTTGAACACCAGGATGCCACCGACGATAAAACCAGCTATCGGACGACTGACATACAGCATCAAAACGGCAACGGACTCATAATGATCGACAAGATCCTTCCGTACGATGTAACTCAGGCCCTCGACGAACAAGGGGATCGCGGAAGAGATGATGTAAACCCCAATCAACTTGATCAACAGGGTCTGCAGAGCCTGCAGATCAGTGGCGCCGGATTGAGGAACTTCCTCAGCGGCGATCCTGCCAAAATGCCGCGACTGCCGGTACGCGACAATGACGACCGCTGCCAACAGCACGGGCGAGAGAAACAGCAGCCATATCTCCTTCAGCGGCATGAACAACGAGTAACGCACGATATCAGCGACATGCATGATGAAATGATACGCTGCAATCAAGGCCGCGATCTGCCAGATGATCATCCGGATGTCATTGGTCTTCATGCCCCCTCCTCTTCGCTCATCAATCCCATGATCTCAATACAGGACACAGGCCCCTGGCCCGCATGCCCACATGACCTTGAAACCACGGCTCCAGGTGCTGCCATGAATCCCACATGATGGACGAC
>SLQH01000380.1 GCA_007131555.1 Planctomycetota bacterium
AAGCGCAGGATCCGCTGTTCCTGGACCAGGAGATGGACCAGGCGCTTGAGTTCGCTCTGGCCCAGGGCCAGGGCGCTGGCCAGATCACCGAGGGCGATGCCGGCGGCGTCGGCCTGGGCCACGGCCGTGGCCAGGCGGTCGAGGTCGGCCAGCTGGCGGGCGCTGAGGGCGGGCTGGAAATCGGCGGCGGCGAGGTGGTCGTGGCGCAGGACCAGGCGGGGGTCGTTGAGGGCCCGCCACAGGTCCGGCCAGGCGGACGGCGGCAGGCCGCAGGCGGCGGCGGCCTCGACCAGGGGCAGGCCATGGCTGAGGGGGCGGCTGCGGTGGCGTTTGTTGACGGTGTCAAGCAGCACTTGGGAGATCTCGGCCCGCCGGGGCCGGACCAGCACGGCGCCATCGCCCAGGGCGGCCAGCAGGCCCTTGGCAAGAGCCGCTTCCAACTGGGCGGTGGCGGCCGGGTGGTCACGACAGCTCAGGGCCAGGGCCTGGGTGCGGGTCAGGATCGCCGGGCCGCCGGCCAGCAGTTCGCCGGCCCAGAACTCCCCGTCGTGGAGGGCCTCCAGGGCCTCGGCCAGGGCCGTGGAGCGTTGGCGGCGGGCTGTCGGTCGCAGGCTCAGGACCCGGACCCCGGCCACGCTGTGGCGCTGGTCGAGGCTGCGCAGCAGCAGGCGGTCCCCGGCGCTCAGGCACAGGGGGGTGGACAGGCGCAGGCGCACCAGGGCCGGATCATGGTCATCGTAGGGGCTCAGGGCGGCTTCGCAGTGGGCGGTGCCGGCGTGCAGACGCAGACGGCGGCGGCGGGGCATGTCGCCGCTGACCCCGTCGAGATGGGCGATGAGGTCGCTGACCGGGGGGTAGGCCTGGGGGGCCACCAACCACATCCCGCGCCGGACTGCGTCGATCTCAAGATCGCGCAGGTTGATGGCGCAGCACATCCCGGCCCGGGCCTGATCATGGTCGAGTTTGTAGTTCTGGACCGCCCGCACCGCATGGCGGCGGTCCTGGGGATGGAGGGTGGCCTCGTCGCCCACGGCCAGGGTTCCCGAGAGCGGGATGCCGGTGACCACGGTGCCATAGCCGGGCAGGTTGAAGGCCCGTTCGATGGCCATCCGGAAGCGGCGGGGATCGTGGCGGGGGCGCAGGCCGGCCAGTTGCTGATCAAGTTCCCGGCGTAGTTCGGGGATGCCGTCCATGGTCCTGTTGGAGACCGGCAGGATCGGGGCCTGCCCCAGACCGGCCTCGCTGAGAAAGCTGCGGATGTCGTCGATCACCAGGCTGCGCAGTTCGTCATCGACCAGGTCGATCTTGGTCAGCGCCACCACCACCGGGGGATCACGCAGCAGGCGGACGATGCGCAGGTGCTCGCGGGTTTGGGGCATGACCCCGTCGTCGGCGGCGATCACCAGCAGCAGGAGGTCGATGGAGGCGGCCCCGGCGACCATGTTGCGGATGAAGTCCTCATGGCCGGGGACATCGATCAGGCCCACCAGGCGCTGGCCGGGCAGGCGGCAGGGGGCGAAGCCGAGGTCGATGGTCAGGCCGCGGGTCTTGGCCTCGGGATGGCGGTCCAGGGGGCAGCCGGTGAGATGCTGGGCCAGGGCGGTCTTGCCATGATCGACATGTCCGGCGGTGCCGATCATCAGGGGCATCACCGTGGGGTCTGGCTCAGGCATGACCGGCCCCGTCGAGGGCGGCGATCAGCAGGCTGGCCATCAGGCCCTCCTCCTGGGGATCGACGGTGCGCAGATCTACGACCAGGGCACCGTCATGGACCCGGGTGAACAGGGCCGGAGCCCCGGCCCTGGCTCGCCGGGCCACGGCCTTGGCCTCGCAGCCGCGCAGGCGCAGAACCCGGGTCGGGATGCCGACATCGGGCAGCGAGCCCGACCCGATCTGGCTGTGGTCATCGGCGATGACACGGTCCAGGCCGGGCAGATGGGCCAGGCTCGCCGCCAGGGCCTGGGCGGCCCGCTCGACGTCCTCAAGGGGCCGGGTCAGCATGCGGTAGAAGGGCAGGGCGCTGACGGCATCGCCGTTGACGAAATGCAGCAGGGTCGCCTCCAGGGCCGCCAGGGTCAGCTTGCAGACCCGGAACATGCGGGCGAAGGGATTGCTGCGGATGCGGGCAATGATCTCCGGCGTGCCGCAGATGATGCCGGCCTGAGGGCCGCAGATGAGCTTGTCGGCACTGAAGCAGACGGCATCGGCTCCGGCGGCGATGCTGGTCTGTACCAGCGGTTCGTCCTCCAGGCCGAAGTCGCGCAGGGGCAGCAGGGCGCCGGAACCCAGATCGTCGATCAGGGGCAGGCCGTGAGCCTTGGCCAGGGGGGCCAGGGCCGCCACATCGGGCATCGAGGTGAAGCCCCGCAGGCGGTAGTTGGAGGTATGGACATGGATGATGGCCCCGGTCTCGGGACCGATGGCGGCCTGATAGTCGCGCAGATGGGTACGGTTGGTGGTGCCGATCTCGCGCATCCGACAGCCGCTGCAGGCCATCACATCAGGCATCCGGAAGGCCCCGCCGATCTCCACCAGCTGGCCCCGGCTGATGATCACCTCACGCCCGGCCGCCAGGGCATGGAGCACCAGCATGGTGGCGGCGGCGTTGTTGTTGACCACCGTCGCCGCCGGGGCTCCGGTGAGCTGGGCCAGCAGCACTTCGACCCGCTCCTCGCGCTGGGATCGCCGGCCACTGTCGGCATCGGCTTGCAGCAGGCAGTACCCGGCCGCAGCGGCCACCGCCTGGCGGGCGCTGTCGCCCAGGGGGGCTCGCCCCAGGCCGGTGTGCAACAGGATCCCGGTGGCATTGATGGCCTGCCGGGCCAGGGGGTCGGTGAAACGGCGGGCCTCGGCCGCCACCGCCGCCGCCAGGGTGGCGCTGTCAGGCAGGGCTTTTTGGGGCTCGGCCGCCAGGGCCTGACGCAGGGCGTCCAGCCGGCGTCGCAGCAGGGTGGTGACGAGGGCCGGGCCGTGGATCCGGCTCAGGTCCTGGAACGCGGGCGAGCCCAGCAGGCGGCCGACCGCCGGGATGCGGCGTTGGGGAGGGGAGCTGCTGGGGCTCATGGCTGTGCTCTCAGGCGGTCGTGGGTCTGGCATGTGCTCTCCTGGCAGTGCCGAGCCCGGTCGGTGCGGGTCGCACCCAGGGATGCAGGTCTAATAGGGTGGATGATCCGCTCGATCGATGAAGAGGTCTCTCACAGAGACACAAAGACACAGAGAGAAGTGAGTGGATAGGGGCAAGGAAAGCCCATCATGGGTATTTCTCTGTGTTTTTGTCCCTCTGTGAGAAAATGATCGAGTCGACGGTGCGCTGTGAGAGGGCAGCGCCGGCTCGGCACCACGATCACGCACTGCGCCCCGCTGAAGGGGAAGGGGTGTACGGCTGTCCATCACCCTATCAGGGCCGCCAGGGTCGACAAGGTCGGGGGGCCCGCCCGGCGTGCTTGTGACCCCCGCCAAGCCCGCCATGATGCCGCAATGCGCTATCATTTTTCCGGGGTGGGCGGGGCCGGAATGAGCCCCCTGGCGCGGCTGTTGGCCAGTCGGGGCTATGCGGTCCAGGGCAGTGATCGGGCCTTTGATGCTGGTCACAAGCAGGCCGAGCGGGATGAACTGGTGGCGGCCGGGGTCGAGGTCCTGCCGCATGACGGCCAGGCGATCACGGCGGCGGTGGACTGCTGCGTCCACTCGGCGGCGGTCGAGGCCGACACTCCTGAGTTGCGGCGGGCCCGCGACCTGGCCGTCCCCTGCCTGGCCCGCTCGCAGCTGCTGCATCAGGTGGTGGCCGAGGGTCGGCCCGGAGTGGCGGTGGCCGGCACCAGCGGCAAGAGTTCGGTGGTCGGCATGCTGGCTTGGATCTGCCGCTGCCTGGAGCATCCGGCGACCATCCTGGGTGGTGCCCCCCTGGCCCTGGGTGATACCCATCATATGGGATGCTTCGTGGCTGGTGGCAGCCAGGATCCGGTCATCGCTGAGGCCTGCGAGAGCGACGGCAGCCTGGTCGGCTATCGTCCGGCCATCGGTTTGATCCACAACATCAGCCGCGATCACGATGAACTGGATGGCCTGCGGGCCCAGTTCGCCGCCTTTGCCGTCGGCTGTGCGCGGCTGCTGGTCAATGCCGCCTGTCCGGTGGCCAGGGCGGTGGGCGCTGATCATCCGGCCGTGAGCTGCTACGGTGGCCCTGAGGGCTTGGAGATCCGCACCCTTGGTCCGCAGCGGGCCCAGGGGCGCTTGGTGCTGGCTGATGGCCGCCCGGTCGATCTCGACCTGCCCCAGCCCGGCCGCCATCAGGTGGACAACGCCGCCGCCGCCCTGGCCGTGGCTGCTGCCCTGGGCCTGGACCCGGTGGCAGCCGCAGCGGCCCTGAGCAGCTATCCTGGCATCGCCCGTCGTTTCCAGTGCCTGGGCCACAGCCCTGACGGCATCCGGGTGATCGACGACTACGCCCATAATGCCGACAAGATCCAGGCCGCCGTCGCCGCCGCCCGCCTGGCCGGCGGCCGGCTGCTGACCGTCTTCCAGCCCCATGGCTATGGTCCGGCCCGCTTCCTGCGGGCCGAACTCAAGGCCCTCTGGCCCCGCATCCTGGGCCCTGAGGACCGCCTGTGCTACGCCCCTATCTACGATGCCGGCGGCACTGTGCGGCGCGACATCAGCGCTGCCGACCTGGCCGCTGATCTGCCGGGCCTGGCCACCTGCGTTGCCGACCACCAGACGCTGCTCGACTGGGTCGCCAGCACGGTCAGGCCCGGCGACACGGTGCTGATCATGGGTGCCCGCGATCCGGCCCTGGGCCATCTGGCCCGGCGGGTATGGGTGGCGGTGGGCAATGAAGGGGAGGATTGACCGTAAATCCGGCGGTCGGCTGGTGTCTGTAGGCTATAGCGTTGCTGTACAAGGCGATATAGACAAATTCGGGCTTTCACTCAGAAAGTGAGCCGGTTCATGCCGCGCATATCCGCTTGAATAGCAATCCTAAAGTCAAGAGTCAAAAAGCCTAACTGCCGTTTTTAGGCTTACAGACTCGTGGAACCAGTTGAACACAGGTCATCCCTGCTGTCATTCCGGTACAGGTTGCCGCCGTGACAGTCAATCGCTACCACGGTCGGAAAGTCTTTGACCGTCAGCAGGTGGATGGCCTCGGGGCCGAGATCAGGATAGCTGATGACCGTGGCGCTGGTGATGCATTCGGCCAGTAGGGCGGCGGCTCCACCAGTGGCGGCCAGATAGACGCAGTCATGGGCACCCAGGGCGTCGACCACCGCCATGGAGCGGGGGCCTTTGCCGATCAGGGCCCGTAGACCCGTGGCTGCCAGCAGACGCGGTGTGTAGGAGTCCATGCGGCCACTGGTGGTCGGCCCGGCGCTGCCGATGGCCCGGCCTGGCGGGGCTGGGGTCGGTCCGACATAGTACAGGGCCTGCCCGGCCAGGTCCACCGGCAGGGGCAGGCCCTGGTCCAGGCATTCCATCAGGCGGCGATGGGCGGCATCGCGGGCGGTGATCAGTTGGCCACTGATATGCACCATGTCGCCGGCGTGTAGCGAGCGTATGGTGGCAGCATCCAGGGGAGTGGTGAGTGCTCGTGCGTCCATGCTGGACCACATCTTGCCGCCTGGCGATGGCGGGCAAGGCACAGGCTCTTAGGAGTCTGTAAGGGATAGCGACCGAAATGGCCCAGCCAGGCGACGTGCCTATCGATCTCCTACAGACCTCCAGGATCGCCGCATTATTACCCGGAGTACCGGGCCTTGGCCCGTGTACATTAGCGGGCGGAGATTCTTGAGACAGACATATGCCAGGGCGGCGGCACCATCGGCTGCAATGCGCTTGCGTTCATCATCGCCGTGAATGATCACGAGT